>DPMS01000437.1:384-4780 GCA_003541285.1 Actinomycetota bacterium | reverse complement strand
GGGCTGACCGGCCGGGGCGCGGCCCCATCACCCAGAATGCTGCGCCTGGCGGACATACAGCCAGTCAGGTCCCTCGGTGAGCGGCGCGAAGTGGGCCAGGACGTAGGCATGGAGCCGTGGCGTCCAGGGAATCCTGCGGGAGGAGTCGCTGGACAGCCACAGGTACTGGGCCGAACGGAACGCTGACAGCCACATCTGCTCCACGGCGGGTGTGGCCCCCGCGCCATTCAGCCCGTTGCGGCCGCTGGAGAGCGCGTAGTCGCTGCCGACCCCATCCACCATCTGCGAGCAGCCCGCGGTGCCGGAAACGAACCTGTTGATGGCGATCGTGTACGACACCGTGTCGGAGAGCACACAGGCCCCGGGCGGGATGGCCTGCCGTGCGGCGAGGATTTCCGTCGGGGGGATGCTGGCGACCAGGTGGCTCTCGGAGATGCCCTGCAGGACCGCGAAGGTCACGAGCACGGCCACGGCGGCTGCCGATGCGGCTCTGCGCACCAGCACTGCCGCCCGTGCCCGCGCGCCCGACTCCCGGAGAGCCGTGAGGACACGCGAGAGCGGCAATGCGATCGCCAGCGCCAGGAACGGGGCGAGGAAGGCGGCGTAGTGGTTGTAGAAGTCGGACGGCCACAGGAACGCGGCGACGACGAGTACGAGGGTGGCGGTGGCGAACCAGTCCAGCGGGGGTGGTGACTGGTGCATGAGGCGCCACCCGAGCACGCAGAGCCCGGCGATGATCGCGATAACGGCGGCACCGATCACGATCAGGGCGGGCGTCGGCAGCTGAGGCAGATGGTTGAGGCCGAGCATGTGCTGCAGCCTCAGCCCGGCCGGCACCCGGACCAGGTCTGACCTGACCAGTTGCGCGACGATCACGCTGCGGTAGAAGGTGACCGGGGCGAGCAGCGCGAAGGGCAGCACGGGCAGGCAGAAGCCGGCCGCTACACCGGCGCCGAAACCGCGGGCGTCCCTGGGCCGCCGGGCGATGAGCACGAGCCCGAGCAGCACCAGCACCGGCAGGATCGCCCACACCTTGACCGCGCCGGCGAACCCGAACGCGAGGCCACCCCAGATCAGCCGCTTGCGGCTGGCCAGACGGTCGCCGTCGAACATCGCGAGCGCCCCCAGCAGGCAGAACAGCACCAGCCAGGGCTCCAGCAGGACCGTCCTGGCCGCCTGCAGGCTGTCGGGGAAGACGGCCAGGATCCCGCAGGTCACGGCCGTGGCAGCAAACCCACGATGGCGCGTGAGCAGGCCGCCCAGCGGTATCGCGGCTGCGCTGGCCAGTGCGGTGAGCCCACGGGCCACCGCCATCCCCGCGACCGTGCCCGCCCCCTTGGTCGCGAGCGCGACCGGGGCCATCAGGATTGTGATTCCGGTTGGCTGGACCATGATGAAGTCGCGGTATGGCAGCGCCCCGTGGATGAGCCGGACGGCGCTGCCGTAGTCGGTCCCATCGTCGTACTCGGTGATGCCCAGCAGGTAGCCGGGCCGGATCAGCTGGTATATCCGCAGGCCCAGGCCGACCAGGGTGGCCGCCATGATAACCGCGGTGACCGCCCGCGACTGCTGGAAGCCGCGACCGCCGGACCGGTCGGCAGCTCCCGGCCGGGGACCGGCGCTGGAGACTGGCACAGGCGTTCTGCTCACGGGTGTGTGACTCCGCACGTTGCGCGTAGGGGCGCGAGACTGGGCCGAGGCCGTGACCGGTGCCCGGCCGGCAGGCCACAGACACGCCCCCTGGCTTGCGGGGAGCATAGCCGCGCACCGATACTACTCGCTGTATGTCTGATACCACGGGATTGACACTTACTGTTATCACGCGAATGCTATCTGTGCCGGATTCCCTCGGCGTGCCGGCCCCATGACCGAGGCAGAACGCAGCCTTGCGGCCGGTCACGGCATCACCGCGCTCGGGCACGAGGTGTACGAGATCGACACCCGGATGGCCGGCCACGAGGGGATCACGGCCGGCTATCTGATCCGGGCGGAGCGGCCGTGCCTGGTGGAAACCGGTACCGCGCCGTCAGCGCCGGTGGTCCAGGCCGCGCTGACCCAGCTGGGCGTCGGCCCGGCCGATCTGGCCACGGTGGTCGTCACCCACATCCACCTCGACCACGCCGGCGGCGTGGGCGACATCGCCGCGATGTACCCGGCCGCCGAGATTGTGGTGCACGAGAAAGGTGCCCGCCACCTCGCCGATCCGAGCCGCCTGATGAACAGCGCCCGCCAGGTCTACGGCAGGGCACTGGAGAGGCTGTTCGGCGAACTCGCACCCACGCCCGCCGAGCGCATCAGGACGGTCGAGGAGCGGGGATCCATTGACCTGGGTGGGGGCCGGCGGCTGGACAGCCACTACTCCCCCGGCCATGCCAAGCATCATGTGGGCCTGATCGACTCCGTCAGCGGCGACCTGTACGTGGGCGATGCGGCCGGTGTGTTCATCCGGGAGACCGGGGACCTGCGCCCGGCCACCCCGCCGCCCGATTTTGACCTCGCGCTCGCCCTGGGCTCGTTGCGCACGTTCGCGGCCCTGGCGCCGCAGCGGCTGCTGTTCAGTCATTTCGGGCCAGTCGAGGCGGTCCAGCAGACCCTCGAACGCTCCGCTGAGGAATTGAACGTCTGGGTGGAGCAGACCAGGCTGGCCCACGGCACCGGCCTGGATCTCGATCACGCTGTGGCGATGGTCGAGGAACAGACCCGGCACCGCTACGCGGCGCTGGCCGCGGGTGAGGACCCCGAGATCGCCGCCAGGTTCGAGCGGATCAGCGGTGCCGCCGCCAACGTCGCAGGCATCGTTCACTGGCTCGGCAGATCCGGGTCAGCCTCTGGCTGACCTGGTATTACCTCGTCGTCGGCGCCGAGGTCTTCGATCACTGCCGTGTCGAGGCTGTCGAACCGGTCCTCGGCGTCCGTCTCCCCGGCCTCGTCAGCGGCTGCTGCCCGCCCGAACCACTCCCTCGCCTCCTCCTCGCGCCCGGCGTCAAGCAGTGCGTCCGCATAGGCGTAGAACAAGCGTGCTGACCACGGCCGCTCGCGCCCGTCGGTGAGTTCTGGCACCTGCAGCGCGACCACCCCGGCCGCTGGCCGTCCCTCGTCCCGGCGGATCCCCGATTCGACGATGCGAAGCTCGATCTGGACCGCTCGTTCCAGGTTCCGGGCAGCCGGATCATTGATGATCGCCAGTGCCCGGTCCGGCCTGCCCAGCGCCCGCTCGCAGTCGGCCATCATCGGCAGGTAACCGCCGCGCCCGGTGAGCCGCCGGGCGGTGCGCAGTTCGGCAAGCGCCTCGGACCAATGACCAGCCCGGTAGGCGGCAATGCCGCACGCTTCCCGCACGATGCCTACCCGCGCGGCAAGCCCGCGGGCTGCCTGCGCGTGCTCGTAGGCCAGCTGCGGATCGTCGGCCAGGGCGGCAGCCACCAGCCGGCGGGCCACGGCGTCAGCGAGATCACCGGGGAGGGTGCGCAATTCGGCTCGTGCCTCCGGGTCCAGCTGGTCTGCCGTGATGCTGGCGGGCAGCTGCGGGCCCGGCCCGCCCTCCTGCTGAGGTCGCCCATCCCGGGGCGAGCCGCCCGCTGGCCGGCCCCGCAGGGCGGAGCGCCGCGCTCCTTCCCTGCCACCCGGCCGGCCCCGCATTGCCGAGGACCGGGTCCCGGCCCCATCGGCTGGCCGGCCGCGCCCTGGTCTGTAGCGTGGCCTGTCCTCGCCGTCTGGCCGGGAGCCGGCTCTGGGAGCCCGGAGCGACCGCGGGGCTGCCTGGCCACCTGGCTCTCGCTCAAAGTCCCGTCCCTGCCCGGGACCGCCACGGCTCGGTGCCGGGTGCCCGCCCCCATACGGCTCCGGCCGGCGCCCGGGGCCACCAGAGCGCGTCCCGGTTTCCCGGCTGCCGCTCTCCCAGCCGCTGCGCGTCCGGCCGCCCTTCCCGGCATCTTTCCCGCCCGCCGCCGGGCCACCTGGAGATCGCCGGGGACGGCCGGTGCCGCCGTCGTCGTAGGGACCCTTGTTCATCCGCTCGGTGCCGCCATAGCCACGCGCGGAGGCATCGCTGTCTCGCCGTGCCTCACCGCCGCGTGCCCCGCCTGCACGGCCGCCCGCCCCGCCACCGGCGCGTCCACGCCCGGCCGGACCCGCGGCCTTCCGGCCGGACGCCGCGCTTCCCCGTCCGCGAGGTCCGTCCGCGCCACCCCGTGCACCGCCGGTCTCCCAGGAACCGTGGGCACCGCCCGTCTCCCGGCCGCCGCCGCTGCCACCGCGGGCAGCACCGGCCGCCCGGGAACTGCTGCCACCGCGTGCGCCACCGGCCCCGCGCGCATTACGGGCTCCGCGGGCGGAGCCCGCCCCGCCCCGGCCGGGTGTACCGCCACCAGTGCGGCCCGCGCTGCCTCGTCCGGCG
>DPMS01000437.1:0-315 GCA_003541285.1 Actinomycetota bacterium | reverse complement strand
CACGTGTTGCCACGCTTCCACCTCCGGCCTATCAACCCAGTCGTCTAGCTGGGGGCCTTACCGGGTTAACCCCGAGGGAGACCTCATCTTGAGGCGAGCTTCCCGCTTAGATGCTTTCAGCGGTTATCCCTTCCGAACGTAGCCAACCAGCCGTGCTCCTGGCGGAACAACTGGCACACCAGAGGTTCGTCCGTCCCGGTCCTCTCGTACTAGGGACAGCCCCTCTCAAGTCTCCTGCGCGCGCAGCGGATAGGGACCGAACTGTCTCACGACGTTCTAAACCCAGCTCGCGTGCCGCTTTAATGGGCGAACAGC
>DPMS01000435.1 GCA_003541285.1 Actinomycetota bacterium | reverse complement strand
GCTTGCTGCAGGCTCTCGACCAGCCGCTTGGCGTTGGCTGGAACTCGGAGCAGGTGCGCGGTCTCTTCTAGCGCCTCGTAGTCCGCGCGGGACAGCAGGACAGCATCGCCGCGGCGCGAGGTGATCTCAATCGGGGTACGGTCGTCGTTGACCTTCTCGATGAGCGGAAACAGGTTCTTGCGGGCTTCGCTGGCAGTGATCGACACGGGCGGACTCCTTGCCTATTGGTACTAGATATTGTACCAGTTGACCTGCCTGCCCAACGTACTCGTCTCGGCAGAATCGGATGGGCCGGTGTGGGGGTTGTGGTGGCCTGCGCCCGCTGGCGGCGCAGGTCTGCGCGGGTCGGTGAGGACGGCACTCGAGGGCTAGGCTGCGCCAGGCTCGGAGCCTGGGCATGGGCGGAGGCAGGCCGGGAGCCTGGGAGGGTGAGGTTCGTCCGCCGCACGCGGGTTCTGGCCAGGAACCTCTGGCGTGAATGTGACCAGCACCTGTGGCCGTCTCTATGTAGGACGCAAGCTACAATGACCGCTCATTGCGCCGTGTCAGGTTCCCGCTTTGTTGCTGCAGCGATAGCTGCGCCGTCGAGACAGGCGTTTGTGCTGAAGTCCTTCGTGAACAGCATCCTGGGGACAGTGGGTAGATCCTTCCCCAAGATGGAGCACACCCGCTTGGGGTAGCCTGGCACCTCGAAGATACCACCGTGGCCAACTACGACTGTCCCGTCAAAGTCCTTGGGAAGACCGAACGCCCTGGCCATTCCTTTGATGGCATGGGCAGTCACTAGCGCGGAGTTCTCGTAGAGATCCAGCGCCATATGATCACCAGCCAGGTACTTGGCTGCGATCTCTTTACCATTTAGCCGCTTGCCCTTCTGCTGGAGCCATATGTCTTCGACGCCAGCCTTGCTCGCGGCGACAAGCTCGATGCAGACGTAGGTCGCCCCGTCCATGCCGCAGGACTTGTGCTGGCCAAAAGGATTGAGCCTTGGCTCCACCTGGATGTGCCCTGGCTCAGCGGCGAAGATCATGTTGTCTGTTAGCACCGCCCCTCCGATGCCGCTTCCGTTGATCACGTAGATGACGTTCTGCGTCTCGGGGTAGCGCTTGGCTGCCTCCAACGCGCCGGCCATGATTCCCGCTTCGGCGTCGTTGGCGACTGCGACCGCGGGGAAGAGGCCAGCGAAATCCCCGCCACACCGGTCATGAAGCTCTGCGGTGAAGACTGGCAGGTTGGGGCCAGCCAAGAGCTTTGTGCCATCGGTCGGGCCGGCGAAGGAGATGCCGACCGAGAGCGTCTTGCGGCGCGCGAGATTGGCCACCTCCTCGAGTCCGTCCAGGTACGCCGATCCACCGTCGCCTCGCCGGGCGAGCACCTCGGCCAATTGCAGGAGAAGTCCGTCGCGAATGTTGTACGACAACGCAATCAGCTTGTCGCCGCCGATGTCGACCGCGATGACGGTCTTCTCGCCACCGGCCCGCAACCGATGCAGTGCGGCCTGGGGGTCAAAGCTGCGAACCGGCTTCGCACGGAGGGCTTCGACAGTGAAGCGCTCGACCTGCTCCGGCACAAGGTCAGGGACTTGCCGGTTGGCCAGCAGGTCGTAACCGCCCGCGTCGGGGTTCATGCTCTGCTCGCTGACTTGGATCGGTCACCGATGCGGCGAACCTGCATGCCCAGGAGCCGTGACCCGCCCACTGTGATCATGGACTTTGGCCCGAAAGCGACGGCTCGCACGCCGAAGCCGACATCAACCTCGACCAGTGGCTTTCGGCGGTCGTTCAGGTCCCACACCCTGACCATCCCGGTGTGATCGCCCACTGCCAGCACCGTGCGGTCTTTTAGCGTGCCGATCGCAAGGGAGTTGACCGGCCCTTCATGGCCAGCCAGTGGCGGGCCTAGCCGGGCTCCGGTGGCTAGATTCCAGACGTTCACAAGGGAATGGGTGCCACCTGCCGCCACGATCGGCTGGCCGCCCAGGGTTCCGACGGCCAACGCGTGAACCTTGTGTGCATCGCTGGTAAGCGGCCTGTCGATGGGCTTGCGTTTGGCGAGGTCCGAGATGCGGACAGTGCCGTCGTCGCTCCCGGACACGACGACCATCCTACCGCCGAGAGTCGCGAGCGCCACTGCGTTGACTGGGGCGGTGTGGTCGACAAACGGACGGCCGATCAGCGCGCCCGTGGTCAGATCCCAGATCCGGATCATGGTGTCTGCACCGCCGGTGACAAGTACAGGTTGTCCGTCCGACTGCATGCCGATCGTCACCGCGTTGACCGCATCCCCGAGTTCGGTCGGCTGCCACGTGCTGGGCCGGTCGGCGCCAAGGTCCCAGACCTTGATGGCATGATCACGCCCACCGGACGCGAGCAACGTTTGCCCGCCGATCGTGTCGATGGACACGGCGTTGACCGCGCCACGGTGGCTGTGGACCTGGGTCTCGAGTGGCTTGCCCGTGTCGAGATTCCAGAGCCCGATCGTGCCATCGTCGGCACCGGATGCGACTACCGGCTCATCGCCGAGTGCGCCGACCGCAACCGTGTTGACCGCGTCCTCTTCACCGATGGAAGCGTCGCTGATTGGTGTGCCGGTGGGTGGGTTCCAGACCCGCACCGTTCTGTCGTCGCCACCAAAGGCGATTACACGACGGCCCTCCGCATGGCCCAAGGCAAGCGCACGGATCGGGAGGGCCTGCTTGAGGGGCTGGCCGATCGGCCAGCCGGTATTGGGATCCAAGATCCGGACCGTTCCGTCCCAGCCGCCGGAGACGATGATCGGTCCCCATTCGAGCGTACCGATCGCGACCGCATGCACCGCGTCAGGGTGCCAGCCGGGCAGTCTGCGAGGGGTTGGTTGCGTCCCAGATGCGAGCGTAGCGAGATCGAGATCCCAGATCAGGATCGTGGATTCGTCATCACCTGAGACGATCACGCTCTGTTCGCCAATCACGCCGATCGCAATGGCATTCACTGAATCGGTGGGGTCATGAAGTGCTGGCCCTATGGGTTCCCCAGTGTCGAGGTCCCAGACACGGACAGTTCCATCCCGGCTGCCGGAGACGATGATCTGCCGCCCTTCCACTGTGCCGGTTGCCACCGCGTACACCCGGTTATCGTGCCCGAGCAATGGTGGCCTCACCGGCATATGCGAACTGAGGTCCCAGATCCCGACGGTGTTGTCGCTCATACCCGCCACGACCACCGGCCTTCCCCCCCGCGTCCCGATCGCTAGGGAGTGCACGGCGCCATTGACAATGATCTCATCTGGAAGGCTGACCCCGGTGGCGAGATCCCAGAACCGGATAGTGTGATCGCTGCTCCCAGAGACGATGATTGATTGGGTCTCGAGCATGCCTACCGCAAGAGCGGTAACCGAGTCGCTGTGACCCACACGGGGCTCGTAGACAGGCTCGGCGCCGACGAGATCCCAGACACGCACCTGACCCTCGTCCCCACCTGAAACCACGACTGGACGCTCCTCGAGCATGCCCATCGCCAATGCATAGACCGAGTCGTCGTGATGCCCGACGACGTAGTTCGCCGGCTCGGTCCGCCCTTTGATCCAGCGCACCGACCAAGGTCTGTCGAACTGATCCTCCTCGATCCGGTCGGCAAGGCCGTAAGCTCCGGAACGCCTAGCGGCGAATTCCAGGTAGGCGCTCCACTCGGCCGGTGGCTTGGTCCGCAGGTAGTCGACGGTGAGGGAGAAGGCGCGTGCGGCCAGTCGGGCCGGCTTGCCGCTGGCCTTCGAGACTGCGCGCAGCAGCCGCTGAGGGTCGGCAGCGAGCAGGAACCCCGGGTCGACGAAAATGGTGTCGAGCAAGACGAACGCCGGGTCCTCTGCTGCGGCCATCGCGTGGGTAACGAGATGCGCCTTAACGTAGGAGTGCGCTGCCCGCCAATCTCTACGTCCATCTCTGACTGGGACTGTCTGCAGCAGGGCACCAGCCATCTTGTTCTGGATCCACTCGTGTGAGTGGCTCTTCGTCTCCGAGCGCCGCAGGTAAACGCCGAGCGCCCCATGAAACAGCCGGTACGTCGGCCCGCCTTCTGTCTGGGTGTCGACAACGAAGTCCGCGGCACGGTCGAGCAGCCATTGGATGTCGCCGTCGTTACAGCTGATGCCTGCGAGAGCCCCCGCCACCGTCGGCCAGATGACCTCAGACGGCAGACCCTGGCCCTCGGCCCAGGCGAGTGGCCCAAGGAACTGGCAGATCCTGCGCCGCTCAGCGGCGTCGTCGAAGCGCGAGAGGTACTGGTCCATCGCGTCGTCGACGGTCTGGGGGAAGTCGTTCCACCCAGGTACCGAGGTGTCGATCACCGCACGCCTGTTCGCCAGCCATCGGGCGGCCAGTTGGGCGATCAGGAACGATGGGTGCGCGCGTTCGGCCACCCCTCTCGCGACCTTTCTGGCCAGGTCAGGGTCTCGGCGGTAGGCGCTCTTCTGGCGAGAATCCTTTCCCAGAAGCATCCGCTCGACATACCGACTGAGGTCATCCAATTCGATGTTCTCATCAAGATCGATTACCTTCATCCCGGACCCGAGCGCCCCCAGCAGTTCCCGCCCCGCTGCGACGAGCAGGCGCACCCCGGCGCTAGGTCCGTGCTGGGCGAGCGGCCGCAGCAATTTGCGGGCGACCAGGAGTGGCTGATACGCCTCGCTGAGCGAATCGATCACGATGGTCAGCGGGGCGCGATGCACCAGTTCATTTACCAGTGACATCGGGTCGTCGGCCGTTACGTCGGCGGCGTCGGCGATCACGCCGACAAGTTGCTCAAGGGTCTTGCCACTGGCACGCACGGCGATGTCGATCGCGCCATCCGGCGGCATTGCCGACTCGTCGGTGCTTCCGGCGGGGAAGTGGTAGTGGAGCCTGTACTGGGGGTCGGACAGGGTGACGAGCCGTGCCAGCACCGCCGACTTTCCCGACCCCATGCCCCCGGTGACTACCCGGGCCCGGGTGTGTGCGTCCGGTGGGTCCTTGAGCCAACTGACCAACTCGCGCAGAACAGTAGTGCGGTCTGTGAAGTACCATCCCTGCTCCGCCTCAAGCTCCACTCCCCGTGCCCGCGGGTCCCAATGGGTACGCAATGCCGGGTCGAGCAGAAGCGGCGATTTCATCGACTTGTACATGGGCGGCCAAGCTTGCGCCAGCACTTCGGCCGGGATCATCCACGCGGTTTGCGCGCCGCCCTCCACCCATGGCCGACGGTCCTGGGCGACGATGATCCCCACTACCGCTCCGAGGTCGCGGTCCCAGACGGGGGAACCGCTGAAGCCGCTCTCGATCGGCGCGCCGGGTCCTTCGGTTCCGATCTGGATCCACTGCCACCCCGGGCCCACTCTCTCGAGCAGCCTGCCCGTCGCTATAATGCCGGAGTCAACGTTCCGGGGAAAACCGTACGCGATGACGCGATGCCCCAAGGTCCCTCGCGCGACGCGGACAGTCGGCACCTTGGCATTGTGCGGTAGATTCCCCGCCAATTCCAGGACGGCAATGTCACCCTTGCCGTCCTCCGTGATGGGGGTCCAGCCGTCAGAGACGACCCTGGCCGAAGTTTTCGCATTACCTAGCGCCGGAAAGTCGAGGGTGACAGCCCCGGTCGGCCGCGCGGTGGTGCCCTTGGCGAGCTGGAGCGCCGCCATGACCACGTGAGCGCAGGTCACCACGTGGCGCTCGCCTACGAGAAGGCCCCCTCCGACAACACCGCCCCCCGGCGCGCTGACTCGTACCAGCCCGATCGGCTCAGCCGCTGATCGTTCCATTACAGCCCCCGCTCCGGGTCCGCTAGGTGCCTTGTCCGGCCAGCTTGTTCCGCAGGTAGACGTTGGCTCAGGAGCTCCATGATCATGACCGCTGCGGCACCCTTTGCGCCCCGCTCCGGGGCGGCGGGGTTTTGGGGGATGTCGGTGTCCTTTTGAACCGTTGAAAAACAATAACGCCGCAGGCGTTTAGTTACAATCGGCACGAGACGCTGAGTGACCATCGGCTCATACGTCTCAAGGATGAGTGCCTCGGGGTTGACCAGGTTGAGCAGGTAGGAGATGGCGCGCGCCAGCGCGTCCCCGGCGACTTCGAATGCCTCCTCTGCGAGCTTATCCCCCTTCTCGGCAAGCTTCACCGCGTCGGCTATCGTCGCCGGAGGGTCCTCACCGTTCGCCTTTTTGGCACGTACGATGGCCTCGAGAATCGTTGGAATCGTCGCAATTGCCTCTAGGCAACCCTGTTTCTGGCAGCGGCAGACAAGGCCCGGATTCTCGGGTGCGATCACGAGGTGGCCAATCTCACCAGCCATCCCGCCAAAGCCCCGCACGAGCTCGTTATTAATCACCAGGCCGCAGCCAATGCCGTCGCCGACCAGGATCAGGGCGAATGACGTGCGTTCGCTTCCGGCGCCGAACCACTGCGACACGACCGCTAGAGCGTTCGCGTCATTCTCGATGATGACTTGGGAACCTCTCGGTCCAAACCGTGCATGCTGCTCAGCGTTCAGCTGCCTGTGCAGCACCTCCTCGAGCCGCTGACGAAGAGGGACGTCACGCCACTGCAGGTTCGGTGAGTAAACGACCGTGCCGGACTTGATGTGCCCTCCTAGCTCCACGCCGGTCCCCAGCACGCTGTACCCTTCCGGGATCTGGTCCACGAGCTGTTGGGTGAGTTCGGCTACCGCCTGGACGACGCCCTCTACGTCGTGTCCGCCGTCGGGCAGGTCCTTGACGGCAGTCAGCTCCTCACCAGCTACGCCGATTGGGAGCACTTCGCAGCGCAGATTGGTGACTACACCCAGCACCTCGGACGGCAGGATTCTCAGGCCGATGACGCAGAACCTGCTCTGGATGATGGAGACGGCGTCATCCATCGTTAGCTCGTCGTGGGTGTGCGGGGTGATGTCGATGAAGCCACGCTCGACCAATGTGCGGACCGCGTCGGTCACAGCCAGGTGGCGGAGATGGGTCTTCTTCACGATCTCCGCTTTCGACAGACCGTTCTTGCTCGCAGCGATCAGCCTGAAGACCTCTTGCAGATCCCGGTCTCGCGGCCGCTCCATAGGATGGCGACGGTTCACAGCATCTGGCCTCCGTCCCCCCTGTCCCTGGACAGATACTTTCCGCCACCTTATCCCCATCTTTGCCCGAAACTCGACCATGCTTCGACAGTTCATGATCATCATTCAGAACCTTGCGGTTCTCCGATTGTCTATGGCAAGGACGTACGGGCAGCTGAGCGGTATGCGGTGATTGGCGGAGATGCCCACAGGCACGGTGGCATCACACGTGCTGCGGGTGGTCTACCCCGATCGCGTGCATCGCCTCTTCGATCACCCGCAGGGCGGCCTCACCGGCGAGGGGCGTCAGCTTGGGGTGCCGGATCCTTATCTCGTCCCGGAAGCCGCCGCGCTGCTGCGCGTCCAGGGCGTCAAGTTCGACGTCGGTCAACAGAAGCTCCCACGGACCGCCTTCGCCCTCTGCGAGCAGCGCACGGCCGAGTAGGCTCCATGCAAGTTGTTCGTACTGCGACCGCTCGTGCGACGGCAGGCCTGGAGACGCCATCGCGACCGCGAACAGGCACGCGGCGTTGTACAGTTCCAGCGCCGTCGACCCGGTCGTCTGGCGTAGCTTGGCGAGTTCCTGCTGCGCGATGACGAGGTCAGCGCGGTCACCGCTTAGCAGTCGGCACTTCGTGCGCCGTACCCGCACCCGCCCGAGCGCCGCCTCGCGCTCCGCAGGGTTGGCGCCCATGGCTGCGGCCAGCACCCGATCCGCATCGTCGTAGTCGCGGATGGCCCGCGCGAACTCGCTCGCTGCCTGCTGCATGTCCCCGTTGCGGCGATACGACCAGCCGAGCCGCTCGTGGACCGCAGCCTCCGTCGAATGCGGCCGGAAGTACTCCGGGAGCAGCCGCGCGGACTCCGCCAGGTCGGCCAGGGCCTGCTCGGCGAACCCCCGGTCGAAGTCCTTCTGCTTCCGTGCCGCGTACAGCGACATCTGACCTGCCAGCTGCATCTGCAACCCGGCCAGCTCCTGGCGAAGCTTTCGCCCGGACAGCAGCCGCCACCGCTTTGGCACATCGGACTCAGCGAGCTGTCGTGACACCAATCGCGTCGCGATCCAGAGCGCAGCCGGGTTGAGAAGCAGATGTAGCAGTGCGCGTATCGCATCGGCCCGTGCCTCGTCGTTCGCTGGCGACCGCAGCGCACCGGAGCCGATCCAAAACGTCGTCACCGCATCCGGGGGATGTCCGAGCTGCGCCAATTCCAGCGCCACGCCGACCTCTGCGTCCTGCCCGGCGCCGCGGAGCACCGGAAACACGTGGACAGCCCACCCACGCTGCGCCGGCAATGCGGCGCCAAGCGCCGCGAGCAGCCCTTCGGCCTCCTTCGGCGCCACCGCGCGGACGCCGGCTGCCAACGTTGTCAGCGAGTCCTCGGCCACCGAGCGCAGACCCGCCGCGATAGTCTTCACCCGCATCTGCCCGCGCGTTCGCAACAGTCGACCGTTGATGTCTTGATCCAGGGTTTTCAGCACCGAGTACGAGGCGTCCGTGCTTTCCCGCAGGAGGGCCTTTCGCACCGCCTGCCGCAGTTGCGGTGACAGGCCCGAGACAGCAGATGCAGGGATGCCCTCAACAGCAGACACGTCCGCGATGACGACCTGAGCCCGCCGCCGGCCCACCCATGCACGGCCAAGTCCGATCACCACCAGCAAGGCTGCCACCAGCGTGAGCACAGCGATGATCGTCCGGGTGACCGTGTCTGCGGTTGACGCCAAGTCGAATGCCATCAGTGGATGCCCGGTCACCGTGGCCAGTCACCCTCATCCCACCCTCTGCCGGTACGGACCGGGCCGCCCTCGTCATCCGTCGGCCTCAGCCTGATCCTCACTCGGTGGCTTGCCGGGCCGTCGCCCCTGCCATCCCTGCCGGTGCTGACCACCCCAAACGTCACCTGGCCGCCCGCTCCGGCAATCGGCTCGACCGAGAACTCCATCTCGATCTCATCAATCGTGAACCGCGGCCCTTCCGCAACGGGCGCGGATATCGCCTTCAAAAGCTGCTCACGCAAAGCGGCTGCCGCGTCCGCTAGGCTCACAAAATCTTCTGCCGGAGGACTCTCGTTATCGCTGTCGGCCATGTCAGCCTCAACCCCCTCGGGAATCAGGACTTCCCACTGGTCGCGAGGCAACTCCGTCCGAGGTGTCCGGGTTCGGATCCCACACGCAAGGGGAGGACGTCCGTGTCTGACCATAGTGATGTTTACCAGGGTAATAGCTACCGTAACGCATGGCTGGCCCGGTTGCGAGGGGTGTAGCCGCAGTGGATAGGTGAGTCGGGTCTGCCCTAAAGGCCTCATGGGTTGGCTTCAGCCAGCCTGTAGTTGCAAGCCCACTGCCTGTTCGATGAGCTCTGCATGGCGTAGACGGGGCCTTGGGGCATCATTCCGACCCACTTCGAAGCGAATTTAAGAACCCGAAGCAGAGGTACTTGTTTAGCCCGCTGAGGCCACTCTTGACAGCTCATGACTATCACATTGATTGACGGCTGAATGAGGTACCTATTGTCATCGATGAGTTGCAGGTGAGACTGACGGGGCCCTTCTATCCGTAGGAACACCGGGCCCTTTTAATCCTGGTCGGGGCGGTCCTGCGCACAGGTCACGGCTGTTTCAAGATCATTATGTGAGTCTGAGGATGGTGGATGGCCGGTCCATGGACCGGCTGGCCCATCGGGTGGCTTCTGTGATGTCGGCACGCCCGGCCAGGCGCAGGGCGCTGATGGCCAGGTTGCGCAGGGCTGCCATGATCCTTGGCCGCGACCTGGTTCTGG
>DPMS01000497.1 GCA_003541285.1 Actinomycetota bacterium | reverse complement strand
GCTACGACTGCACCGGTGCCCGCGCCGAGTACGGCGGGCCGGCCTGCCAGCACCTGTCGGGGCGCTGTCTGGACGTGTTCGTCACCGGTCAAGTCCTTGCGGCGCTGGCCCCTGCCGCCACCGAGGTCAGCCTGCGGGCCGCCGAGCAGATCCTCGCCGACCGTGCCGGCATCGAGAAAATCTGGCGGCTGCGCCTGGAACGCGCCCAGATCGACGTCGACCGGGCCCGGCGCTGTTACCGGCTGGCCGAACCGGAAAACCGCCTGGTGGCCCGGGCGCTGGAAAAGGACTGGGAAGCCGCCCTCGCCGCCCAGCAACAGCTGACCGAGGACTGGCACCGCTTCTGCCAGAACGCCCCGCCAGCGCTGACCACGCAGCAGAAGGCCGCGATCACCGCCGCCGCGGCCGACCTTCCGGGCTTGTGGGCGGCACCGAGCACCACCGACGCCGACCGCAAAGAAGTGATCCGCGCCGTCATCGACGAGATCACTATCGCGATCCGCGGCCGTAGCGAACTCGTCGACGTCACCGTGGGCTGGGTCGGCGGACAGCAGACCCACGAGGTGATCCGCAGACCGATCCAGCGGTTCGAAGACCTGAGTTACTACCCGCATCTGGCCGAGAGGATCACCGAACTGGCCAACGCGGGCTGGGATCCCCAGCGCATCGCCGGCCAGCTCAACACCGAAGGGTTCCTTCCGGCTCGCGGTGCCGGACCGATCCGCCACCGCCTCGTCACGCAGATCCTCCACCGCGCCGGAGTGCCGATCACCCACCGGCGCCAGCCCCTGCCCGCCCACCCCGACGACGCACCGAGGAAACACGAATGGTGGCTGCCACTGCTCGCGGCCGAACTCGGCGTGACCACCGGCACCATTCGCAAGTGGCTGCACCAGGGACGCATCGCCGGACGGCAGGAAACCCGACACCCGCACCGCTGGATCATCCAAGCCGATCCCGGCGAACTCGCCGAACTCCGCGCCCACATCGACCGTGTCCGCGGCCGGACCACCCGCGTCCACCCCAAATTCGCCGACGACCCCCGAATCACGTCACACCGGCGCAATCTGTTTGACAGATGGAGGCCCACCACCACATACGGGACATGACATCCGGCGAAGACGCCGCGGCCAGCCGCACCGGCAACGGCCCGGCCAACCTGGCCACCATCCGCGCCGCCATCATCGCGGCCATCAAAGACGCCGGCTACCTGCACGTCCCCGAAGGCCGACGCGACCACACCACCCCCGCGGAAGCCCTCCGCCTCCATGCCCTCGATTACGGTAGGACAGAAACGGACATTCACGGAACACGCCGGAGCCCTGGCCAGGTCCCCCGAGCGAGCCTTACGCACCCGCTCGGCAAGGTTCTCCTCCCTGCGCGCAGAATTTTTCCGTCCGGATGTTGTAAGAGCGGGACTGGGAGCGTGCGATCCAGGTACAGAGCGAGCTGGGAACAGACGGCTAGGAAGTGTTCTGCAAACTGGGCGGCCAGGTGCCTCAGCATCCTCATGGAACTGAGAGTTGTGCCCAATGCGTTCCGCCGTCGGTGGTGCCGAATAGAGCGGTTACTTCCGTGCATCCGGTCTTTTTCCCGGTGCACTGGTTTGTGTTGCTCACAACCCATCCCGCTGCTGTGCTGCCAGTGCCGGTGAATGAAACGTCGCTGATGCCCGAATTCGCTGGCAGACCGGTAGGCGACATGGATGATTGGCTTGCACCGTTTTGGGTTACGGCCATGATGCTGGTGCCATATGGCGAGACTGCCATCCAGCTTATAGGGTTCACTACTGCTGTCGATGGGCTTACGTCGCCTTCCGGTTTTCCGGCGGGGACGGTGGCTTTCTGCTGCCACGTTGTGCCAGCATCGTTGGTCTGGTAAAAACCTGCGCTTGCGGAGCTGCCGTTATCGAAAGCTGCCAGTACAACGTCGGCTGAGGTGGTGAACGACGGAATGGTATATGTTGCCTGATCCTGAGTGAAGCCGGTGGGCGGGGTGACCGTCTCCGGCGTCCATGACTGGCCGCCGTCTGAGGTGATGTAGAACCTGGGGGCGGCTTCGCCCTGGTTGCCGTCGGCGAGCCATCCGGTGGTGGCGTTGACGAACTCGACCGGTCCACCTACCGGCATCTGCAGCTTTTGCCAGGTCGCGCCGTCGTCGGTGGTCTGGAAGAGGACGCCTTGTGGCAAGATTCCGGCACTTGATGCGATCATCGCCACTACCCAGCCGTGCTGGCTGTCGGCGAAGTCGACGTAGGCAAGGTCTGAGTTTCCGAAGCTCGGGTCGGGGCTGCCGAGCGCCGAGGTCGACCACGAAGTGCCGCCGTCGGTGGTGACGCTGACCTCAAGCTGGTCTGGGTCGCTGGCCGAGGAGGAAACCACCCACCCGTGCTGGGTGTCCAGGAAGTACACCCCCCGGATTGCGCCAGCAGACACCCCGGGCGGAGTGATTCCAGTCCACGATTGGCCGCCATTGGAGGTTAGGGACAGAGCATCATCGGAGAGCGCCCATCCGGTGGTTCCTTGTATCAGATGCGCGGCACGGATAGTGACGGAGGAGGACGCCTGAGCGCTGGCGCCGACCGAACCGGTGGCGCGAGCCCGCAGGCTGGCCGCCCGGGACCCGCAAGCCGCCACCGCAAGAGCCAGCGTCAGCGCCGTTGCAATGAGCAGGAGGGGGCGGGAGCGCCGTACCGAAGACCGCATCCCTCTGGCAGGGATGTACTGAAGTCCACGTCTGGTGAGCCCAGCTAGTTGCATGGCGGCACATCCTCGCTTGGTCCGTCGCTCTCGCTTGAGCCAGATGGCTCGCTGCCTTCTATCGAGAACGACCACGCTTTCGCGGTTGGGCCGATGGCACAGTTACGATCGACCTTCAGACAGATGCCTCCCCAGGTTTCACATGATGAGTCCGCGTTGTACTGGTGGATGCGGTGATCATATTCCCAGGCGGAGTTTGGGACCTGATAGATATCCCACGGTGAGTTCCAGGCGTGTGAGTAGTCCGCGAGGTCGGCATCAGTGGGGCGATAGGTACTGCCGAGTTCGTACATGTCGTACATGGCGGACCCGCTTGAGGAGCCGTACAATGCCGGGGTCCATCCCTTGTTCTTCATCTCTGTCACCCAGCCCTTCACGAAGGCCTCAGCCGCTGTGAGACAGGAGCTATTCCCGGTATTAAATGCTTCCAGGTCGAAATAAACGATCGAGTTCGTGAAGCCAAGATTGGAGGCCGCACTAATAGCGTGATCAGCTGCGGTAGATCCCTCCGACTCCGCGGTGGCGGGATCATATGAAAATGTATGAGCATACGAGGTGCACGGTGCCTGTTGCCCCACCCAGAAAGGAATGAACGACCAACCCTGGCCGTTGACCGTGGACACCCAACTGGAGGTCAAGTTCGTGTTACTACAAGCCCTATTGTCTCCGCCAACATAGATACCGACGTAGTAGTAGGGACTGCTGCTCCACCACGTGCTCATAGTGCCCGTTCCTGGAGCATCGCACTTGTCGAACCCTCGCCACATATTCTGGACGCCGATGACCGCCAGTGCCCGAGGCGAGGTAGAGACGTATGAGGGAAGAAGAACTGACAGCACGACCAGCCCGAGTACAGCCGACAGTCGGGTGGCTATTCATCGCAAGTTCACGCCCTCACCTCCACATGCCGCACCACGCCCGTGCTGGGATTGAACCGGGCGCAGTCCCTCCAGGTCGCCTGCCTTCGGGCGTAAGCAGAACCAGTCCGCAACCCTGCATTAGAAACGCATACTCACCGTCCCACTGTGATCTCAAGACTACAGAAAGTCATAGTTCCATCACCACCCGGTAATCGGGGGGTAACTGNNGGGTCGGCGGCGAGCGCGGGGCTGAGCAGCCGGGTGTGGGTCTGGGTGAGCACGATGGCGGTGCGCAGGCCGTCGTCGGTGACGGCGTAGCGGTTGGTGTGCGGGATGCGGGTGATCAGGCCATGGACGCGGAGCCTGCGCAAGTCGTATGTTGCCTGTCCGGCGGTCATGGAGCCGGGCGGAAGCCCGAGCAGGGGGGCGAGCGCGTCGCGGAGCTCGCGGTTGGTGAAGCCCCGCACGGACAGGCGGAAGACGGCCAGCAGCGACAGCAGGGCCATGGCGCGCCGGTCGCCGAAGCGCAGCCGGCGACGCGGGTGTCACCGGCCTGGGCGGGTGCGGTGACGGATTCGAAGACCCGGGCGGCGGCGATCGGGTCGTGGCCGAGCCGTTGGGTGGCGAGCAGGCGCCGGTTGGCGAGGAAGCCGGCCTGCCGGAGTGCCGGCAGGTTCCCCAGCCGCTTGCCGATGCCGAAGTCCCCGGTGTCGTTGATGGTTGTCTCGGTTCTGATGGCCTTGCCCAGCTTCTGGTTATCTTGATTTTCGAGTGCTTGTAGTCGACGTGGATCGACGGGGTGACCTGGGAGGTGAGCACCCGGGTGCGGAACTTCGACGGGGTGGGACGCTTGCCGCGGGTGCGGATAGCGCGGCCGAAGATGAGGCTGACCTTGTCGGGCCGGCCCAGGTCGAGGTTGTCGCGGATGAGCTGCTCGAAGAACACCCGGCCCGAGGGCGGTGACGTGCCGCTCGATCAGGTATGCCTGGCTGACGTGCGGGAACGGCAGATCACCGGGCGCGTCCATGACCTGGATGGTGCGGGTTTCGATCCGGCCGTGGCCGCGGCCGGCGGCGGCGTGGGCGACCGGGACGTCGCGCCAGGGCAGGGCGTCGAGGACGTCGAACAGGCCGGGCTGGTTGTCTTTGGCCGGCAGGATGAAGTCCGCGCCGCGCCGGTGCAGGTAGTCCGCCGTGGCGCGCTGGCAATGCAGGGCATCGGCCGTCACGACAGCCCGGTCCAGGTCCACGCCGTCCAGCAGCGGGATGATCATCGGAATCTCATTCGTCTTGGCGCCGGCCCCGGCCTGAGCGGCGACGACGCCCGGCCGGCCGGCCAGGGCGGCCAGCAGGTGCACCTGGCTGCCGTCGGCGTTCCGCGCGCCCCGGACGGTCTTGCCGTCCACCCGGACCGGGATCAGCACCGCATCGTCAGTGATGCCCTGGCCCGTGCTGGCGAGATTCCCAGCGGCGCTGGCCCGCTCCATCAGCCACGAGCCGGTCACCGCGTCTAACGCAGCGGTGTCAGCCCCGGTGACCACCCGCCAGATCGTGGATTTCGACGGCGGCCCGGCGCGGGGCCGCCGCGCGGGGCCGCCGGTACAGATTCTCCAGCACGCTGGCGGGCACATCAGCGGCCCAGCCGGCGATCGCGGTGAACGACCGGGACCCGGCGACCACCGCCGCCGCCAGCGCCAGCACCGCCGCCACCGGATGATCCCGGCCCCGGCCCGGCCGCCCGTCGCTCACCCCGGCGAGCAATTCCAGCAGGTCACGGCGATCCGGTGCCGGGCCGGGGGCAGCGAGCCGCCCGCCCGCCAGGCCATCGGCGAGCCGCGATATCAGCCGCCCGTCCGGCACAAGGCGGCCACCGGCAATGACACAATCGAGCACGGCGAAGCTCCAGCTGGCGAGGGTCTGTCGGAAGACACCTCGTCTTACCGGGGCTTTGCCTTACTCCATGATCAGATCCGCCAGGCCGATATCAGATCGCGACACAACGTCACATCACACCAGCTGGGAACGGCCAGCCCAGGCCCTAGAACGATCTTGAAACGGCCGTGGTGGGCCTCGCTGGTCCAGTGCTCGCGGGCCAGGCGGGCCAGGTCCTGCGCGGTGGCGAGGGTGCTGGTCAGACACCCCAGGGCTTAAGTTGTCAAATCGGGCTGCCCGGATGGGGTCGTGCTGACTTTTTGTGAGGGCATGCTGACCCCTCCGTCCGGCGGGGGCTGGTGCCGGAAGGCTCGGCCTGGCGGGGTTATCTCGTGGTCATGCGGCCTGCGGGGGGCTAGCGCGGTGGGACCATGCGGCGGTTTCGTCGTAGTCGCGGCCGTGCTTGAGGCAGCCGTGCAGGATGCCGGTGAAGCGGCTGGTGACGCGGCGCATCGCGTCGTCGTGGCCGGTGTCGTGCGCGCGGAGCTCGTCGAGTACGTCCGCAACGGCACGTTGTCCATCATCGCCGCGCTGCAGCCCGCCACCGGGCAGGTGGTCACCGAGCCGATCGAGCACAACGACCCGGTCACCTTCACCGGCTTCTTGCAACAGCTCGACCAGTGCACCGACCCGGCCCGGGACATTCACCTGGTCATGGACAACGGCCCGAGCCACACCTCGGCCGCCACCCGGGCCTGGATCGCCGCGCACCCCCCGGATCAGCGTCACCTACACCCCCAAACACGCCTCCTGGCTGGACATGGCCGAGCTTCTCCGTGCTGACCCGGGCCCTGCTGCGCCGCGGCGAGTTCACCTCGCCCGCCGACCTCGCCGACAAGATCACCAGCTTCGCCATCCGCTACAACCGCACCGCCAAGCCGTACACCTGGACCTACGACGCCGACGCCGACCACGCCCGCTATCTCGCCCGCCACGCCCAGCACCATGATTCCGAAGCCTCCGAGCCTGCCACCGCCAGCGCGCTATCCAGAGCCGCATGACCAGCACGGAACCAGCGACTCGAACCCCTCGAGGACTTACGCGGGCCTGCACTAGTGTCCATTGGCGGCCTGGAGACGCTGGCGGACCTCCATGAGGGCGAAGCCGAGTAGGGCGCGCTCGGATAGCAGCTCACGGGCGCGCGGAGGCAGTTCCGCGCCGACTTCCACGGCGAAGTCCAGGTATCCCTGATGACCGGGTAGCTCCTTCAGGCACTCGGTGACCAGCGAGCCGGCCTGCGCGACGTCACCACGGCGCTCCGCGGTCCTGGCACGCAGGAACGTGAGTTCTGGCCCGGCAAGCGCCGGGCTCGTGGCTAGCCGGTCCAGCAACTCATCCTCGGGGGTTCCCGCGAACCGATCGAGAAGCATCCCGTGCCAAGTTGCGAGGTCCTTGGTGCGCTCGTGGCGCCGGTAGCGAGTCTCGTCGAAACCTCCGTACACGGTGCGCGGGCGCCTCGGGTCCGCTCGTCCGGCCGCATCCAGCGCGTCCAGGTAGGACTCACCGAACGTCCGCCACATGTCCGGCGTAGTGAGCAGCCGGGCGAGCGGAACGCCCAGGGCTGTCTCCTTTTCCGGCACCTGACCGTAGCCCCGCCGAGTCCAGCCGTAGTCCGACTCCCAGCGGATGAGCTGCTCCGGCACGCGCCGGGCGAAGCCCGCGAAGCCGTCATGACGGAGCACCGACTCCCACAGTATGGCGGCGGCATCCGAGACCACGAACTTCGCGGCCTCCACCGGGTCATCGGAGTGGAAGTAGTCATAACTCTTCATGTCGCAGGCAAGGTCAACCATCTCCGCGGCAGCGTTCTGCGCTGGGCCGGGATCGTCGGCTTGGAGTGCCGCCAGCGCTTCGCCCACCAGCCGGCGGAACGTGAGCCGCCACCTGGACCGCTCGGTGCGGTGCACCCGGCGGTCCCCAGCCATGTAGGCACCATCCTTCGCCAGCTTGACGAACGCCGTCACCTCGTCCAGCACAGTGTCCGGGGCCGGCAGTTCCTTCTTCGGCTTCACTTTCGGCTGTTCCGGCGGGCGCAGCTCGTCCTCGATGCGCTCGCGAAACTGGGCATTCCCCCGCCAGTAGAGAGTCCACAAGATCTTGCGGAGGCGCTCGTCATCATTCGGCGCCATCGCGGTGTAGAACTCGTCATGGTTCATCCGGTTCGCCGGCATGACACGCCATCGTAGGCGCAAGGCAGCCCGCCACTGCGGTATGCGGAGCCCGCCCCGGCGTGGACTCCCAGTGGGACCGCCGGGCTGTACGCCCGCTGAAGCGACGGCGCGGTCAGTCATTCATGTTATGCGCGTGCGCGTAAATTTATACGACATCTCTTGCTAGACTGGCTCCGGTGCTCATATTAATGCGCACGAGGAGCTGAGATGGCGGATGAGTCCGACCCGGCCAGGGAGCTGGCGGAGCAGGTTGCCCGGTGGGCTGTGGCCGGTGAACAGTACGAGGTCGAGTTCAAGAGCGAGCTTCGGCGACCTCTTAATGACCGTGACTTGGTTGAAGCAGCGGTGTGCCTGGCGAATGGGCACGGCGGGGTGCTCCTGATAGGCATCGAGGATGACGGGACGGTGACCGGAGCCCGGCCGCGGCATGAGGCGGGGCGGACCGATCCGTTTCGGGTTCAGGCGCTGGTGGCGAACATGACGCAGCCGCCCATCTCTGTCGTGGTGAGCCTTGCTGAGCTAGCCGGGCAGGATGTGCTGGTCGTAGAAGTTCCGGATAGCCCTCGTGTCGTGGGAACAACCCAGGGCACCTACGTGCGCCGGGCTATCGGAGGGGACGGTCGCCCGACCTGTGTTCCCTATCATGCCCACGAGATGCTCGCACACGAAGTGGATCGCGGCGCAGTGGACTGGGCGGCAGTCCGGGTCGGCGGCGCGAGCTGGGAGGATCTTGACCCCCTGGAGTTCGAGAGGCTGCGGCGGCTTGCGAGCAGCAGCGGCACGGGCGCGGACGGCGTGCTGGCCTCGTTGTCGGACCGGGAGATCGCTAGCGCGCTCGGGCTCGTGCGCAACGATGCCGACGTGACGGCGGGCGCATTGCTCCTATTCGGGAAGACTGACGCGCTGCGGCGTTTCCTGCCCACTCACGAGGCGGCGTTTCAGGTGCTCCGGGGAGAGAACGTCGAAGTTAACGACTTCCTGCCGTACCCGCTGCTACGGCTCGCCGAGGAGATGTTCTCCCGGTTCCGCGCGCGGAACCGGGAGGAGGAAATGCAGTCCGGCCTGTTCCGGATCGCGGTGTCCACGTACTCGGAGACCGCGTTCCGGGAGGCGCTAGCGAACGCGCTGATCCACCGGGATTACACGCGTCCGGGCGCTGTGAACGTGCAGTGGAGAGAGGAGCAGCTCGAGATCTCGAGCCCGGGAGGATTTCCGTCCGGTGTGCGGCTGGATAACCTGCTCGTCACGCCTCCGCACCCGCGCAGTCCGCTGCTCGCGGACGCCTTCAAGCGGACTGGTCTTGTCGAGCGGACTGGCAGGGGAATCAACCGGATGTTCACCGAACAGCTCCGCGTCGGACGCCCTGCGCCCGACTACGGCAGAAGCTCCGACGCGCATGTCGTTGCGGTGCTTCCTGGAGGACCCGCCAATCTGGCTATGACCAAATGGGTCCTAGAGCAAGAAAATCAGCAGGGCAGGCCGTTCAGCGTATCCGAGCTCCAGGTGCTCGCCGAACTCATGAGGGAACGACGGTCAACCACGCACGAGCTGGCGCAGCTGACCCAGCGGACCGAAATGGAGACCAGGAACCTGCTGGCCCGTATGGTCGAGCGAGGCTGGATCGAGGCCCGGGGCGAGGGAAAAGGCCGGAGCTGGCACCTGTCCGCAGCCGTCTACCGGGTGCTGAACGTGCCCGCTGGGTACATCCGAGTCCGCGGCTTCGAGCCGCTGCAGCAAGAACAAATGGTCCTGCAGTACGTGGACGCACACGGACAGATAACGCGGACTCAGGCCGCAGATCTCTGCGCTATAGGACCAGATCAGGCCAGCCGCCTGCTTCGCCGCCTCGCTCACGCCGGGAAGCTCACCCGCCGGGGGGAACGACGCGGCGCAGTATATGTCAAACCTGGAGCATGAAAAGGGATCTCACATAGTCGAACATGACAGCAGGAGCTGCACCGCAGGCACCCGTTCAACGCCCACTCGGGCCCTCCACGCTGCCAGGCACACTAGTACGGCGTCATGCCGGTGATGGCAGCTTGCGAACCCACCGGTGCGGCAACCGTGTGTAATCGACTGTGAGCCCGGGCGTGGGCGGATAGCGGTGAGGTCGGGGATTGTTGCCGGCGTTCCGCGGGGCGCTGCGGTTCGCTGGTGCGATAGCCGCCGGTGCTGTCTGTGCGCCAGGTGCGGCCGGACCGCATAGCCGCGACGTTCGGCCCTGGATCGGCCGGGCCTGGGACTGCAGCGTTGGCCTGTGAGCGGTGAGTGGGATCAGTCGGCGTTGCCTGGAACGTGAGCCTCTGGGCGGAGGGGGGATGCGCTGGCGGCGTGGGCGGAGCGCACCGGCCGCGGCCGGGCACGCGGGCATGAGCGCGGTGGGCTGCGGTTCGCGTTCTACGGCCGGGTATCCACGGAAGATCATCAAGATCGG
>DPMS01000787.1 GCA_003541285.1 Actinomycetota bacterium | reverse complement strand
CGGCTACGCCATGGTCGACCTGGCCGCCATCTCCTTCCTCGGCCTGGGGGTGCAGCCGCCCAACCCAAACTGGGGGGTCATGATCTCGGAGAACCAGTCCGGGATCCTGCAGGGCTACCCATTGCCCGCGCTCGCGGCCGGCGTGTGCATCGTGGCGGTCGTCATCGCCTTCAACGTGCTAGGCGAACGGCTCTTCGAGCAGGCTCAGGCGGCACCGCGGTGAGCGNNTGGCGATGATCTTCCAGGATCCGCGGGCGCACACCAACCCGGTGCGGCGGATCGGCGACTTCATGACCGAGGCCCTGCGCACCAACCTGGCGGTCCCGGCGGCGCAGGCCCGCGCCAAGGCCGTCGACATGCTGGCCCAGGTCGGCATCGAGGACGGTGCCCGCCGCCTGCGCCAGTACCCGCACCAGCTCTCGGGCGGGATGCTGCAGCGGGTGATGATCGCCGCGGCGCTGCTGACCGGGCCGCGGCTGATGCTCGCCGACGAGCCGACCACCGCGCTGGATGTCACCACCCAGGCGGAGGTGATGGCCATCCTCGATGACCTGCGCCGCGAATTCGGCCTGACGATGCTGTTCATCACGCACGACCTGGAACTCGCGGCGGCGATCTGTGACCGCACGGCCGTAATGTATGCGGGGCAGATCGTCGAGATCCGCAGTTCCATGCTGCTGCACGACGACCCGCTGCATCCCTACACGGCCGCGCTCGCCGGGGCGCGCCCCGACATCGCACAGACCGCGCGCCGGCTGCGGGCGATTCCCGGTCGGCCCCTGTCCGCGTTCGAGGCGCTCCCGGCCGAGTGCGCGTTCGCGCCCCGCTGCCCGCACGCCCGCGATGTCTGCCGGGCCGCCGTGCCCGGCCCGCTGGAGATCGGCGGGGGCATGTCCCGGTGTGCGCGGGCACACGACCTGCGCGGCAGACTCGGGGCGGTCGCCGATGGCTGACACCGCCCCGGCCGGCACCGCCCCGGCCGGCACCGCTGAGGCACCCGCGCTGGACTGCTCCGGCCTGCGCAAAGAGTTCGGCCCGCTGGTCGCGGTCGACGATGTCTCCTTCCGGGTGCCGCAAGCCGGGTCGCTGGCGATCGTCGGCGAGTCGGGGTCGGGTAAGACGACCATCGCCCGGATGATCGTCGGGCTGGAGCGGCCGACCCGGGGCACGGTCATCGCGTGTGGCCGCGACCGGTCCCAGCCAGCCCGGTCGGCAAAGGACCGGCGCCGTCGCGGGCGCGAGGTGCAGATAGTGTTCCAGGACCCCTACACCAGCCTGGATCCACGCCAGACCGCCGAGGCCACCCTCGATGAGATCCTCCGGCTGCACCACGGCTGGCCCGCTGACCGCCGCCGCGCGCGCATCGCCGAACTCACCGAGCTGGTCGGCCTGGACGCCCGCCAGGCGCGGGCACTGCCGCGCGCACTGTCGGGCGGGCAGCGCCAGCGGGTCGCCATCGCCCGCGCCCTCGCGGCTGAGCCCCGCATCCTGATCCTGGACGAATCGGTCGCCGCGCTGGATGTGTCGATCCAGGCCCAGGTGCTGAACCTGCTCGCCGACATCCGGGACGAAACACGCGTCTCTTTCGTCCTGATCAGCCACGACCTGGCCGTCGTCCGGCAGCTCACCGACGATGTGATCGTGCTGCACCGGGGGCGGGTGGTGGAACGTGGCCCCACACCGCGCGTGCTCGATGGTCCACAACACCCCTATACGAAACGGCTGCGTGCCAGCGTTCCCCGCCCGGGCTGGAAGCCCAGGCGCGGGGTGCTGCTCGGCGCCGGGGAGGAAGCCCATGAGTGACCTGCACTACCTGTCCGCGACCGAGGCGCTGGCCTTGTTCCGGGCCCGCGAGCTCTCCCCGGTCGAGCTGATGACAGCCGTGATCGAGCGCGCGGAGGCGGTGGAGCCGGTGATCAACGCCTTTGCCGAGACCCACTACCACCAGGCGCTGGCACAGGCGCGGGCAGCGGAGGCCCGTTACGCGGGAAAGGGTGGGGAGCCCCGGCCACTTGACGGCCTGCCGGTGGCGGTGAAGGAAGAAGCCGAGATCGCTGGGCAGCGCAACACGCTCGGCTCGCTGCCGCTACGCGACGTCGTGGCGGCCCAGACCGCCGCCTTTGTCCAGCGGATCATCGACGCGGGTGGCATCGTGCACGCCCGGACCACGACCCCGGAATTCTCCTGCGCGCCGGTCACCTGGTCACGGCTGTGGGGGGTCACCCGCAACCCGTGGAACCCGCAGTACTCGCCGGGCGGGTCGAGCGGTGGCTCGGCAGCGGCGCTAGCCGCCGGCACGGCGGTCCTCGCCACCGGCTCGGACATTGGTGGCTCGATCAGGATCCCGGCGTCGTTCTGCGGAATCGTGGGTTTCAAGCCGCCCTACGGGCGGGTGCCCGAAATGGCGACGTTCAACCTGGACCATTACTGTCACGAGGGCCCGATGGCCCGGACGGTCGCCGACTGCGCGCTGCTGGAGAACGTGATCGCGGGGCCACACCCGAGCGATGTCGCGTCGATCCGGCCGAAGCTGGAGATACCGGGCGAGCTGGCGGCGGCAGCCGGGATGCGGGTCGCATTCTCGGCCGACCTGGGCTGCTATCGGGTGGACACGGACGTGGCCGCGAACACCCGCGAGGCAGCGGACCGGCTGCGAGCGGCCGGCGTCAGAGTGGAGGAGGTCTCGCTGCCCTGGGACCTGGAGATGATCAAGCAGGCGGCGCGGATCCACTTCGGGATGATCTTCGGCCCCTCAATCAAGGAGATCCACGCCAAGCACGCCGACGATCTCACCTCATACACGCGGAATTTTGTCGCGGAGTCAGACCAGATCTCCAAGGACGACTTCGTGACCGGCCTCGCCCTGGAGGGGCAGATCTACGCGCCGCTGGGGCAGTTGCTGGCAGACTACGATGCGCTCCTGTGCCCGACGTTCGCCGTCCCGTCGCTGCCGGCCGGGTATGACCCGGGCGAGCCGGTCCCGGTGAACGGCCAGACCAGCGAGGACTGGATGGATGTGCTGATGACGCTGCCATTCAACATCGCGAGCCGGTGCCCCGTACTCAGCATTCCCTCCGGGCTGTCGCGGGACGGGGTGCCGACCGGGCTGTCGATCATCGCGCCGACCTACGATGACGTCACCGCGTTCAGGATCGCCGCCGCGCACGAGGACCGTTTCCCCTGGTTTGACCCACGCAAGCGCCGTCCGGGCCTGTGACGGGGCGGCGGAGCCCGCATTGGCGGGCGACCCTGGCGAACTGGCAGGATCCGCCGTTCAACCGGTGGGCCTTCCAGCACGTGCGGGAGCTGATCCCGACGGCGCGGATCGCCCGCGGCGCGGGCCCGGTGTGGGAGCTTGAGCGTGATGAACGGGACGTCGACGGGATCGTGTTCCGGTCCGGCGAGGATGAGCTGACCATCGGCGCGTTGCTGGCGCAGACCTACACGGACGGGTTCCTGGTGCTGCACCGCGGCCGGATCGTCACCGAGCAGTACTTCAACCAGATGATGCCGGACACGCCGCACCTGCTCATGTCGGTGTCCAAATCGGTGACGTCAGCGGTGGCCGGCGTGCTGGTGGGCCGCCGGCAGCTCGACGTTTCCGCACAGGTCGCCGGGATCGTGCCAGAACTGGCGGGAACCTCGTTCGAGGGCGCCACCGTCCAGCATCTGCTCGACATGCGGGCCGGCACGGCCTTCAACGAGGACTACAGCGATCCCGAGGCCGACGTGCGCACCTATGAGCGGGTGTACCTGTGGCGGCCGCATGACGGACGCCCCGTGCCGCAGGACGCCCCTGCCTACTTCGCCACGCTCGGCAACGACGGCCCACATGGCGGCCCGTTCCGTTACCGCTCGATCCTCACCGACGTGCTGGCCTGGGTGATCGAGCGGGCCGCCGGGGCGCGGCTGCACGAGCTGATCGCACGGGAGCTGTGGCAGCCGATGGGCGCCGAGTTCGATGCCGACATCACCCTCGACCCGCGCGGCAATCCCATGGCCGACGGCGGGATCTCCGCGACGCTGCGCGACATGGCCAGGTTCGGGCAGCTGTACCTGTCGGGTGGCCGCAGGGACGGCCGGGAGGTGGTGCCCGCGGACTGGATCAGTGACACGGTCCGTGGCGCCCCGGACGGCGCGTACGCCTTCACCAGCGGCGGCACCCCCGGCTACCCGGCCGGTGCGCATTACCGGAACTGCTGGTGGGTGCGCGACCCCAGCCTGCCCTTCTATCATGCTTCTGGCATCAACGGGCAGCGCGTGTTCGTCCACGTGCCGTCGCAGACCGTGGTGGTGAAGCTGTCCACCTGGCCGGCCGCCCTCAGCACCTGGCAGGCGACCGTCGATGGTGTGCTCGCCATCGCGGCGGCACTCGGGGACGCGCGGTAAGGCCCGCCGGGTCAGCGGGACGGCCCGGTGCCGTCACCTCCGCCGGGCGAAACCGCGAGACGGCCCAGGACCGCATCCGCGATCTCGGTGAGCGCGTCGAGCTGGCCGGGCGTGAGGGCAGCCAGGAACGCGCGGCGCACCTGTCTGACGTGCTGGGGCGCTGCGGCCCTGATGGCCGCCCAGCCGGCCCCGGTGATGGTGACCACCGCGCCGCGCCGGTCGGACTCGCAGTCCTCCCGGGTGACCAGGCCCCGGTCCTGCATGCGGCGCAGCTGGTGAGAGAGCCGGCTCTTCTCCCACTGCAGCGCATCGCCGAGCTGGAACGGCCGCATCTGCCCCCCGGGCGCCTCCGACAGGTACACGAGTACCTCGTAGTCCGGATAGGAGAGCCCGGTATCGCGCTGCAGCTCACGCTGGAGTGCAGAACTCACCTCGGCGTGCATGCGCAGGAACCCGCGCCAGGCCCGCTGTTCACGCTCGGTCAGCCACAGCTGCTCAGCCACCTGCTGACCGTAAGGCCTACATAGTTGACACGTCAACTTTCAGTTGCGGGCGCCCCGCTTAGTTGATACATCAACCGCATTTGCTAGTCTCTAGTTGATGCATCAACCAAATGCTAGCGGCTCACAGCCCGGGCGCCCGCACCCGCTGTGACGGACGTGAAGGAGCTGCCATGCCCGCCACCGGTGCCACCGGCCGGTACGTGAATCCGGACGGGGAGTTCACGCGTGACCAGCGCTACCTCACTGACCGCATCACCGCCGACGGCCGCGGCGGGTACCCGGTCGAGGCTGGCCGGTACCGCCTCATCGTGAGCCGGGCCTGCCCGTGGGCCAACCGGGCGATCATCGTGCGCCGCCTGCTGGGCCTGGAGCAGGTGCTCTCCATGGGCGTGACCGGCCCCACCCACGACGCCCGCAGCTGGACGTTCGACCTCGATCCCGGCGGGCGGGACCCGGTCCTGGGGATCAGGCGGCTGCAGCAGGCGTATTTCGCCCGGTCCCCCGGCTACGACCGGGGCATCACCGTCCCCGCCATCGTCGACGTCCGCTCCGGCCAGGTGGTCACCAACGATTTCTCCCAGATCACCCTTGACCTGTCGACCGAATGGCGCGCCTATCACCGCCCGGGTGCCCCTGAGCTTTACCCCCGCGGCCTGCGGCCCGAGATCGACCGTGTTTCCCGGCTGGTCTTCGCCGACGTGAACAACGGCGTCTACCGGTGCGGGTTCGCCGGCACCCAGGACGCTTATGAGAAGGCATACCGGCGCCTGTTCCGCCGGCTCGACTGGCTGTCAGCCCGGCTGGAGCATCAGCGCTACCTCGTCGGTGACACGATCACCGAGGCCGACATCCGCCTGTTCACCACCCTGGTCCGCTTCGACGCCGTCTACCACGGCCACTTCAAGTGCAACAGGAGCAAGCTCACCGAGATGCCGGTGCTGTGGGCCTACGCCCGGGACCTGTTCCAGACCCCCGGATTCGGCGACACCGTCGATTTCGACCACATCAAGCGCCATTACTACCAGGTTCACGCCGACATCAACCCGACCCGCATCGTCCCGGCCGGGCCAGCCCTGGACGGCTGGCTCGCCCCGCACGGGCGCCACGTGCTCGGTGGCCACCCGTTCGGGCACGGCACCCCGCCAGGCCCGGTGGTCCCTGGCGAGAGCGTGCCAGGCAACCATACTCCGGCCGCCGCCTGACGTGGCCAGTCACCTGATTGTGGCACTCGGCAAGGGGGGAGGGCTCGCGGCTGTCTGAGGCGCACGATCCGCTACCAGGTCAGCATGAATGAATAGCGATAGCATCGGTGTGCACCCGTTCAGCCTCTCCGGGAACGGCCGGGAAAGCCGCCGGGCCACGAGACGGAGATAATGCACGTGCAGTCGGTACCAGCGGTCCGTCGCCGTGTTGCGGCCGTGCTCGCCTGGGTTGCGTGGATAGCCGTCATGTGCGCCTTGGGTGCTGCCTATGTGGGGGAAATCGCTCGCGGGCCCCGCCTCTTGACGCTGGCGTCCGTGCTGGCGCTCGCCGGCACGGTGGCATTCGGGTGCTGGATCGGCTATCGCCGGCATTGGTGGAGTCTGGTGATCGCCAGCGTCGCAGGTGCCCTCATCCTGGTCATCGCGGCAGAAGGCGCGTGGATCGAGTCTTTCTTCGTGCCCGTACCCGGAGGATCGGGGGGAGTCGGGGAGGCCGCCGTGCCCTTTTTCCTCGCTCTTATTGTCCTGTGTCTGGGATCGGTCGCGACAGGCCTGGTCCTGGGGACTGGGGCGTCGGTCGGTGCTGTCATCAGGTTGCTGCGTGCCCGGAAGCGCTAGGCATCAAGCGACCCTGGCCACGCTTCGTAGCGGATGGTAGGTGTCACCGAGGCCCTCCAGCGTCCAGGATGAACGCGAGGATCTCGGCCTCGTAGGCGAGCTTGTCGTAGCGCCCGGCGGGGCCCACGTGCGCCCCGGCGCCCAGTTCGGCGCGGAACAGCACCCGGCCGGGCAGGCCAGCGGCGCCCGGGCCGGTCGCCCGCAGCCGCGCAACCCACTTGGCCGGCTCGTGCACCAGCACCCGCGGGTCGTGCAGACTGCCGGTCACCAGCAGGTCCGGCCGCCTGCCGACCGGCACGTTGTCATAGGGGCTGTAGGACTCCAGGTAGGCGCGGGCGGCCTGGTCGCGCGGATCCCCCCACTCGTCCCACTCGTTGATGGTGAGCGGGATGGTGGGGTCGGACATCGAGTTGACGCAGTCCACGACGGCACTTCGGCCACCGCTGCCCGCCACCGCCGCGGCGCCATCGAGAAGACGGAGCCCTGAAGCAGACCGCCCGCAGACAGCCCGCGGGAGACGATGGAGTCACCCGCCACCCAGCCATCGGCCGCGAGCCCGTCCGCGACCGCAATGAAGTCGGTGAACGTGGTGCGCTTGCGGTCCAGCCGGCCCGCCAGCCACCAGCGCCGCCCGCCTTCACCGCCGGCCGGGTCGCCTGCGCCGGCAGCCGGCTCAGCCCGGCGTGACCGTGCGCCGCGGCCCGAACCGGTTGCCGCGGATCGTGTTCGCGTGGCCCAGGTTCACGACCGCCCGGCCGGTGTTGCGCAGCCGCCGCCCGATCCGGTCAAGGCCGATGAAGTTATTGATCACCCGGTTGCCGTGTGTGCCCGTGAGCAGGGTGACGCCATTGCCCGTGTTGCCGCTGATCAGGTTGGCGGCCCTGGTGTGCGCGAGGCCGATCGTGTTCCGGTATGCCCCGCCGCTGAGCAGGATTCCGCCCTGCTGGTTGGCCAGGGCCTTCAGGCCGATGACGTCGGTGCCGACGACACTGGTGAAGACCTGGTTGCCGTGGGCCCTCCCGGTTATCGCGAGCCCGTAGCCCCGGTTCCCCGAGAAGGTGTCCTGCGGGATCACCGAGCGGAGCGAGCCGCCGATGATGTTGGCGTGTGCGGTGCCGTCGATCAGCAGGCCATCACCGCCGTTGGGCAGCGCGGCGTCGCCCTTGGTCGTGAGGCCGACGATGTCGGGATCGACGGTCACGCCGGACGCGTCGCCCGCTAGCTCGATGCCGTTCCTGGCGTTCCCCGAGAACACGTTCGTCCGGGCGAGGTTGCCGCCCCCGGTGGAGGTGATGAGCAGGCCGTCGTTGCGGTTGGGGGCCGCGCCCTTGAAGGCCAGCAGGCCCCCGAACGTGTTGAACGTGACGAATCCGCGAGCGGTATCTGCCACTTCGATGCCGTTCCGGCCGTTGCCGGCCGAGACGTTCCCGAGCGGGATCACGCCGCCCACCTGCGTGTTCGCTGAGGACCCGTCGACCCGGATGCCGTCCCGCCGGTTGCTCACGGTGGCCGTGTTGTTGGCGCCGATACCGAAGAAGTTGCCCTGGACGACGGTGTTGTCCGCGTTGGTGAGACGCAGGCCGTTCCTGCCGTTGCCGCTGAGCACGTTGTAGTACACGAACGGGTTATTGACGAACCTGCAGCCGATCAGCGAATTGCCGTCCGCCCGGTCGATCCAGACTCCATTACGGGCGTTTCCTACCGCTGCGTTACCGCGGGCCGTCGTGCCGATGAAGTTCCCATTGAGCACATTGCCCCTGGAATGGGCATCGATCAGCACCCCGTTACGCGCATTACCCGATATCAGGTTGCCCAGCGGGGGGACCACGAAGACCGGCGGCACTGTGCCCTTGTCCCCGGTCGGGTTGTTCGCCTGGCCGGTACGGGGGTCGGCGAAGGCGGTGCCGCCAATCTCGTTACGGTCCGAACCGCGGGTGATCACTATGCCGTCGCCGCCGTTAGCGATGGCCAGGGTGCCGGCCGCGTTAGTCCCGATACGGTTGGAAACGACCGTGTTGTGCGATGATCCGGACAGCACGATGCCGCTGCCGGTGTTCCCGGAGATGACGTTCGCGACCACACCCACGGCGCGCGCGGGGTTCAGCCCGATCATGTTCCCCGACGACCGGGCCAGGACGTCCACGCCATCCCCGTGGTTGCCGAAAGGCGCCCCGGCCAGATCCAGGCCGATGTAGTCGCCATCGAGGGTGATCGGGCCGGCCTCCAGTGTGATGCCACTGCCGCTGGCGTCGTCCACGGCCAGGCCGGCGATCCTCGAACCGGCCGAGCCCACCGCGAGCCGCAGGCCGGCGTGCCGGTTGCAGTCGATTTCCACCACCGGCGGGCCAGTACGGGTGTGCCCGGGGGCCGTTCTGGCGTCAATGGCCACTTTCCTGGTGATGGCGGGCAGCGGGCGGGCGAGCACGATGGTGCCCGCTACCGAGAAGCTGATGGCCGTGGATGTTCCCGGCGCAGCCGCGTCGGCACGCGTGATCGCCGCCCGCAGCGACCCGGTCCCGCTGCCCGCGAGGTTCGTCACCACGAGGGACAGCGAGGGTGCCGGGACCGGCCCGGACGCTGCGGGTACCTGGTCTGCGGACGCTCCCGCCGCGATGGTGGCACCCGTCAATGCGCCCGCGGCGATGCAGGCGGTACCCAAAGTCCGGAGAATTGCCAAGATGTCACCTTCTTTGCCCCCGTCATGCAGCCCAGGAAGATCACCAGGCTTCAGGGAATATGCACCAGCGGGCCGGGCGGCAAACCCTGAAATGTCGCTCAGGCCAGGAAAGAAAAGGCCCATAACCCCACATTCAGTGCCCATTCCGGCCGCTGGTGATGGCTATTCCGGAAGCCGGGACCCGCGGGCATCACGGTGAATTCCGTTGGCCGCACGCGCGGTGGCCGTCTGCGGCCAGGGTTTCATGTCCTGGCGGGGACGGCCGCAGGCAGGCCTTCCCCGGGGAGATGGCCCGGCTGGTGGCGGTACCAGGTGAAGGCCGGCAGCGCCAGCCGATCATGATGGCGCCAGCGATGGGACAATCCCGCCGCTGAGCGCGCTGATCGCCGGCGATGTCAGCGATCCCGGGGCGCCAGCCTCCAGGTTGCCGATCTGCCCGCCGCCCGCGCCTACGACATAGCCGCGCCACCCCGTAGAGCACAGCCAGGAAGCTGACCGCGTCGGTGAGATAGCACGCCTGCAGGCCCAGGTGGGGCGCGGCTGCGATGAGGCCTGCGAGTGCGGGACCGGCGGTCAGCATGACCTGGCCCCTGGCCGCTGCCCCGGGCCCCGCGCTGGTGGGGCGGCAATGGCATGCTGTCGGCTGTGACCCTGCCGATGCCTGTGGTCTGGAGCGATGACTGCCTGCGTCATGAGCCGGCGGGTGAGGTGTGGCTGGGCGTACGCGAACCCGGCACCGAGGTCCCGGCCCGGGCCCTGGTGCTCCGCGACGCACTCACCGACGCGGGTGCGCCCGTCGTCCCCGCCCGGCCCCATGACGACGCCGTCCTGCACGCGGTGCACGACCCCGGGCTGGTCGAGCACCTGGCCGGGATCTGGCCCGCCTGGGAGAAAGCCGGTTTCGTCGTCCAGCAGGGGCGCGACCGCGTCGTTCCCTACCTCTTCCCCACCCCCGGCATGCTGGGCGGCCTGGATCTGCGCACGCCACCGGCGGTCCACGGCCGGGCCGGGCTGTACTGCTACGACACCATGACCTTGATCGGCCCCGGCAGCTGGGAGGCGATCAGGGGCGCCGCCGACGCCGCCCTGACGGCCGCCGATCTGGCCAGTTCCGGCTCCCCGCTGGTGTACGCACTGTGCCGGCCGCCCGGTCATCACGTCACCCGGGCCGCCTACGGCGGCTCCTGCTACCTGAACAACGCCGCCATCGCCGCGCAGGCGATGCGTGCCGCCGGGGCGGACCGGGTGGCTGTCATCGACATCGACGCGCATCACGGCAACGGGACCCAGATGATCTTCTACGACCGGGCCGATGTCTGGTACGGGTCCGTGCACGTGGACCCCGCTGCGGGCTGGTTCCCCCACTACGCCGGCTACGCCGACGAGCGCGGCACAGGTGACGGCGCCGGCGCCAACCGCAACCTACCGCTGGCGCCCGGCACCGGTGACCAGGGCTGGCTCGCCGCTGTGGATCTCCTGTGCACGGAGGCGGCCGGCTACGGTGCCGACGCGCTGGTGGTATCGCTGGGCCTGGACGCGGCCGAGGCCGACCCGGAGAGCCCGCTGCTGGTCAGCGCGGCCGCGTACCGCGAGGCAGCCCGCCGCATTGCCCTCCTGGCCCCTGCGGTCCTGATCCAGGAAGGCGGCTACCACCTGCCCACCCTCGGCCAGCTAGCAGTGGCCGCCCTGACCGGTGCCGCCGAAGCCCGCCCCTGACCCGGCTGCCTCAGCTCGTCAGCTTCTTTTCACGGCTCCGGCACTCACATTCCGGGATAAACCGGACGCCGAAGTGGGCGTGAGACGTGAAATGTCGCCGGCGGAGGCGGTCAGACCATCCGGCGGAGGTTCTCAGTGTCGCCGTCGGGCTGAGGCGGGATGAAGCGGGCGTTCTTGACGTCGCTGAGCGAGGATGACTTGGGCAGCGGGGTGTCGTCCACCGCGTACGTGAGGTGGTTCACCACATCGACCACCCCGTCTACGGAGTGAGCGAGCCGTACCGCCACGCCGATCATGCTCTTGTCCCGGACCTCGCCGCTCAGCGTCACCACGCCCTCGGCCACGTCCACCTGGACCAGTGCCAGGTTGGTGCCCAGTTCCTCGCCGAACACCTCAGTCAGGATCTCGTTCCTGATCTCCTGATCGGAACGCAGGAACACCCGCAGCAGGTCCCGCTGGCTGACGATGCCGGCGAGGTGGTCGGCGGAGTCGACCACCGGCATCCGCTTCACATGGTGCCCAAGGAGCGCCCGGGCGGCCTCCACCACGGTGGCGTCCGGCCCGATGGTCAGCGCAGGCGAGGTCATCACATCCTTGGCGGTCACCCCGGCAGCCTTCGCGCGGCTGTGCGGATGCCGCCACCGCGGCGGCCGTTTGCCGTCTTCCTGGTACTCCTCCTTGCGGAGGAGATCAACCTCGGAGACGACCCCGGTCACCCGGCCCTGGTCGTCCAGCACCGGCAGCGCGCTGATGCCACGGGCGGCCATCAGGCCGGCCAGTTCCTTGAACGGGGTGTCCTGCCTGGCGCAGGCGACGTCGGCGGTCATGACCTCACGTACCCGGTGATGAGTCATTGTGTCCCCCTCGGATACTCCCCACACTCAACCTAAGCTCCGGGGTATCCGCCCAGCCAGAGGCCTATGTCCCTGGCCGGCGGGACCTCAGGCCGGCCGGCGCTCGCGGTGATGTGGCTCCTGCCAGTCCAGCAACGGCCCGGCGGGCACGATGAGCGAGGGGTTCAGCCGCGGGTGCGTCCCGAAGTAGTGGCGCTTGATGTGGCCGAAGCTGGTGGTCCCCCCGAATGCGGGCTGCTGGTAGAGATCACGGGCGTAAGGCCACAGGTTCGGGTAGTCAGCGAGCCGCCGCAGGTTGGCCTTGAAGTGCGTGACATAGACGGCGTCGAACCTGGCGAGGGTCACCCAGAGCCGGACG
>DPMS01000775.1 GCA_003541285.1 Actinomycetota bacterium | reverse complement strand
CGCCGCCGTCCAGGTGCTGGGCGGCACCCTGCTGGCACTGGGGCGCGCCCCGCGCCTGTCCGCCCTGGCCCTGGCCGCTTCGCTGATCCCCACCACCCTGGCAGGACACGCGTACTGGACGATCGAGGACCCCGCCACCCGCAAACTGCAGCGCATCCAGTTCCACAAAAACATGGCCATGATCGGCGGGCTGCTACTCGCCGTCCTCGGCCAGCCCATAACGGCACGCCACCACCCACCACCAGCCCCGCAACAACGCCGAATCTGTACGCCTGACAGCTGGGTTGGCTGGCCGCGGGAGGCAGCTGCGCTCAGATAATCCGGTTATGAGTGATGTTATGGTGCGCCATCGTCACTATAGGAGAATTTTCCGGTGCGACCGCTCCCGCACTTAACGGCGATTCTTCGCGTGCGCTGTCGCTGTCGTGTCGCCGCGTCCTGTGACCGCTGAGCCCCATGCCGTCAGGGTCTGGGGGCACGGTCGTGCCGGGGGCCGGTGCCGGGGCGGCGTGAGTGGAGTGTGCGGATTCGCCGGGTCCGCCCCGCGGGCACTCCTGAGGGCCTTCCCTGACGATTTCCTCCACATGAATGGATCTGACCACGCCCGGCGGCACAATCTCCCGCCTGCCCACGCATTCGGCGCGTGGCCATAGACTGGCAGCTGACCCAGCGAGCCAGCGGAATAAAGCGCCCGCCTGGAGGATTACCTGTACTGAAAACTGCAAGCATCGGCGATGTTGCGGCTAGGGCGGCACCGCACTCACTGTGTACGGTGTACATAGCCCCTCGCTGTCATGGAGGACTGGGATGGTTCAGAAAGTAACCGTTGTGCTGGAAGACGACCTTGATGGCGGTCCGGCCGATGAGACCGTGCGGTTCAGTCTCAGCGGCGCGGAGTACGAGATCGATCTGAGCAAGAAGAACGCCAGCACATTCCGTAAGCAACTCACGCCTTTCATCGAACACGCCCGCAAGGCCGGAAGAGCACAGCACCGCCGCGCGGTGCGCACCTCATCAAGCCGTCAGCGCAGCGGCGACATCCGGGCATGGGCGAAAACTCAGGGAATCTCCGTGAGCGAGCGCGGGCGTATCCCGGCCAGCGTAATCCAGCAATACGAAACTGCCACCAAAGGACGCTGACTCAAGCCTGGATCAGCCGGGGCCGGGGCCATCTGCAGATCGCCTCGGCCAGCACTCGCTGGTTCCCGATATACCTCCGGCACGTCAGGCGGGGCCGCACTTGTGGTGCGCGGCGAAGGACTGCCAGATGACGCTGGTTGCGCTGAGCGCGGTCGATGGCGGGTCGGGCCCGAGGAGCTCGGACGGGCGATCCTCGCGAGCGTCGGCCCCGCCTGATCGCTTAGCTCGCTGCTATGAGCGCCTGCTGGCCGGCAGCGAGTGATCCCAGTCAGACAGCAGCGTGCGGATCCCGGTGACCAGCGCGATCGGATGATCGAGCATGACGTGGTGCCCGGCGACGGGTATCTCGATCAGCGGCGCCCGCCGGCCGAGCCGGTCGTACATGAGTTCGCTGATCTGTGGTGTGACGATGCCGTGCTCGGCATAGAACAGCGCGACCCGGCAGTCGAGCCTGGTCAGCTGGGCCGGGGTGAACTGAGGTCTGCCGAAGATGTGGGGGTCAAACTTCCAGCTCCAGCCGCCATCGACCTCGCGGACCGAGGTGGCGGCTACGTGCGCCAAGACGTAGGGCAGGGCAGGCTGATCCGGGATCGGATGGAACCGGGCGATGGCGGAATCGCGCGATGGGTAGACGCGCAGCGGGCCGAAGGCCCGCTGGTCACGGGCGGCCCGTTCCTCCGGGGTGATGTCACGAACGGGTGAGTCGATGACGACGACGCCTTCTATCTGGGTGCCGTACAGGCCCGCGACCCGCAGTGCGACGAACCCGCCCATGCTGTGCCCGATGACAATCGGCGGGCCGGTGATACCTGCAGCGCTGGCTACGGCCAGCACCTCACGAGCCCAGTAGTCCAGGTTGTAGACATCGCGGCGGCCACTGTCGCCATGCCCGGACAGGTCGAGCGCCACCACCCGGCTGCCGCGCGCCAGCAGCGGGGCAATGTGGTCCCACCAGCGCGCATGAGCAGCGCCGCCGTGCACGAGCACGATCCCGCTGTCACCGGGCTCGCCATAGGCCCGGTAGTTGATCATGGTTCCGTCGACGGCAGCAGAGCCGGGCTCGACGCTGGCCTCAAGGGCAGCGCAAAACCAAGGTGGTGGCCCGGCCTGGTCTGCCGGGCCACCGGGTTCTGGTGAGGTCATAGATGACAGCGAACCAGATGCGCGACCGGCGAGATTGCGCCGGCTGGCACGAAACGCAGGCGCGGCCCGGTGCGGGACCTGGCCACCGAACGTGAAGGTGACCAGGTCTCCGGACTGGCTGGCGTCCGGGGAGGCGATCCCTGCCGGTAGCTCAGCCGATGACCCTGACGTTCTCCGCCTGGGGCCCCTTCTGGCCCTGCGTGATGTCGAACTCGACCTTCTGCCCTTCCTCAAGGCTGCGGTAGCCGCNNGTGATCGCGCTGAAGTGCACGAACACGTCCTGGCCACCCTCGACCGCGATGAAGCCGTAGCCCTTGTCGCCGTTGAACCACTTCACTGTGCCCTGCGCCATCTTGACCTTCTTCGGTGTGGATACGGCCCCCCGCCATGGCGGTGAGGACCGGCGCCTCTCAGAATTGCCTTGGCCAGCCTCCCACGGAACACGCGCTGGGCGGAAACGGCGCGGCTGGCCAATCCCCGGATGCGGCGGCGGCTCCCGGCGCCAGCAACGCGCCGAGGCCTCGCACGGGCCACTCATTCTCCTGGCCGAGCCCCGCTTCCAGGCGCTGACGCGACAGATGCTCCATGGCCCGATTCTCGCTGGCCCGCTGCCGTCCTGGCCAACGGGTATCCGCCTCCGCGACACCCCGCCACGCGTCACCCGGGCAGGACATGGCCTCGCCTAGGC
>DPMS01000512.1 GCA_003541285.1 Actinomycetota bacterium | reverse complement strand
GAGGTGTCGATCAGCTTGCGCTGCTGCACGACATCGGACAGGCCATAGGCGAGCCAGGCGGTGGAGGGCTGGCCGTCGCGGCCGGCCCGCCCGGTCTCCTGGTAGTACCCCTCAATGGACTTGGGCAGGTCCAGGTGAGCCACGTAGCGCACGTCGGGCTTGTCGATACCCATCCCGAACGCGATGGTGGCGACCATCGCGAGGCCGTCCTCGCGCAGGAAGCGCGCCTGGTTGGCGGTCCGCGTCCGGGTGTCGAGGCCGGCGTGATACGGCAGGGCCTCGATCCCGTTCGCCACCAGGAAGTCAGCCGTCTGCTCGACCGACGCCCGCGACAGGCAGTACACGATCCCGGCGTCCCCCGGGTGCTCGGTGCGCAGCAACTGGAGCAGCTGCCGTTTCGGATCGTTCTTGGGGGCGATCCGGTAGCAGATGTTCGGCCGGTCGAAGCTGGACACGAAGTGCCGGGCCCCGGTCAGGTTCAGCCGCTGCACGATCTCGGCCTTGGTCGCCTCGGTGGCGGTCGCGGTCAGCGCGATCCGGGGCACGTCTGGCCAGCGCTCGTGCAGGGCGGACAGTTCGAGATAGTCAGGCCGGAAATCGTGCCCCCACTGGGAGACGCAGTGCGCTTCGTCGATGGCGAACAGCGACGCGCTGCCCCGGTCGAGCAGCCGCAGGGTCGATTCCATCCGCAGGCGTTCTGGCGCGAGATAGAGCAGGTCCAGCTCACCGTCAACGAACGCCGACTCGACATGCCGGCGCTGGCCCACATCCTGCGTTGAGTTAAGGAATCCTGCCCGGACGCCCAGGTCCACCATGGCGTCCACCTGATCCTGCATGAGCGCTATCAGCGGCGAAATGACCACGCCCGGGCCGGCGCGCACCAGCGCGGGAATCTGGTAGCACAGCGACTTGCCGCCACCGGTCGGCATCAGCACCAGCGCATCGCCACCGGCGATGACATGCTCGATGATCTGGAGCTGCTGGCCGCGGAACGAGTCGTAGCCGAAGACCCGGCGCAGCACCTCCGACGCGGCGCTCACCGGGGAACCGATGCCGGGGGAAAGCACGCGGCCACTCTACGAGGATTTCGCCGCCGGCACCGGCCGCCCGGCCGGCTAACCCGCCGGCGAGACGGCGAAGGGGGAACGGCGGCCGGATGAGCAGCTCGACATTCCGGTCCAGCGGCGCGCCCGCCCGCGCCGAGCCCGCGCCGCCGAGCGGCACATTGGCGGCAAGTTCGCGGTGCAGCGCGGCCAGGTCGTCACTGGTTTCCAGCGATGACGGGGCGAGCGGGGAGTCGTGGTCGACCATGGTGCACACGATGGACAGGTGCCGGCCGGCGTTGAGGAGCTCGACCACCCGCGTCTGGCATGGCCAGTCCGCGATCGCGCAGGTGGTGACCTCCCAGAATCCCCGTGCCGGGCCGGTGGGGTCGCGGCGCGCACGGACGGCGTTGGTGTGCGTGTGCCCGTTCAGCCACAGCACCACGTTGGGGAAGCGGTGCAGCAGGGCGAGGAGATCGGCGCCGCTGAACAACGGCTCCCCGCCGGGGCCGCTGTGCCGGGTGTTGGTCAGCGTGTCGGTCCCATGGTGGGAAAACACGATCACCAGCCGATCCTCATGGCCGGTGCGCACCTCGGTGCCGGCGGGCCCCAGGTGGGCGGAGTGCACCTCGGCCAGCCGTGCCTCCAGCCACCGGGCCTGCTGGTGGTCCAGGCAGCCGGCGGCCCCCCCGGCCAGGCAGTTCGTGTCCAGTGCGATCAGCCGGACGGCCGGGGTGTCGTGGACGTAGTACGCGGTGCCGTCCAGCCGGTTCTGCTCGCTGAACCCGTGCCCCACCGGGCGGGCCCCGGGCCGGAAATGAGCCTCGATGAAATCCTGCCGGGTGATCGGCCGCCGTCCCGGGTCGGCCGTGACGGTGCGGGCCGGGCCGGCCAGGAAGGCCTCGGGGCGCTCGGTGAACAGTTCCAGCGCCTGGTCATGGTCGAAGATGTCTGGCAGCGCCAGCGGTTTGCTGCTGCCGACCAGCGCCTGCGCGATACCCGCCGTCGGCGTCCCGACACCCTGGTTGAGCGCCTCGTGATTGCCGAAACAGGAGAGCCAGGGGATGCTCAGGCCAGCGGCAGGGAACTCACGCAGGGCGCGTTCCAGCAGGCCCGGGTGGTGCGGGAAGCCGAATTCGCGCCGGAAGAAGTCCGGCCCGCCAGGGCCGTGACCGTCCGGTTTCCAGAAGAAGTCATCCGGCCAGTGGAGCGCCTGCACGCCCTCGTGGCTGGGGCCGCCGGAGTCCGGCCTGGCCAGGCCACCCTCGAGCAGGGCGAGGAAGGTCTGCAGCTCGTTCCACTGCGCGTTGTCGATGGCGTCCCCGGTCGTCACCGCCAGTGCCAGCGGCGCCCCGGTGACCGGCCCGTGCAGGGCGTTGACCGTACGCAGCGTGGCGTCCACCGCGTGCGCGGTCAGCGCCTCCTGCGGGCGCTGGACGGGGATGATCTCGGCGTACCTGGGGTCGGCGAACTGGCGGTTGAGGAACTCAAAGCGGGTGGGCGACTGGACGTCAGCGAGCTGGAGGTCGGTCAGGTGCACCAGGCACAGCAGTGGCCGGCCAGCGCCGGCCGGGACCGCGCCGCCCGCGAGGCTGGCGGCCCCCCTGCTGCTCCGCACATCCTCCACGCCGACGCCGAAGTCGTCGCGCACCACGTGCGGCTCGCCCTCGATGATCGAGACGGCCCGGTAGGGCGTGGTCGATCCCGCCCGCAGCACCAGGCCCGGCCCCAGCCGGCGCTGCGTGGTCAGGGGCGGACGCGGCAGGCTCACTCCTGGCTCACGGCCGGTTCGGCACCGGACACCAGCACCGGGTCGGGGCGGATCATCAGCGAGACACGGCTGCCGGCTGACAGCGCGGTGGCGTCGGAGGTCGGCAGCTGGGCCAGGATCGTGGTATCGCCCAGGTCGACGGTGACCCGGCTGGTTGCGCCCAGGAACGTGACGGCGATCACCGTGCCGACCAGCGGCCCGGACCCCTCCGCGTCCCGCGAGGCAAGCGTGACCGCCTCCGGCCGCACCAGGGCTGTGACCGGCCCGGGTG
>DPMS01000513.1 GCA_003541285.1 Actinomycetota bacterium | reverse complement strand
CGCCCGCCGCGCGGCGGGCGGCTTCCCAGAGCTGAAAAAGGGGGCCGGAATCCGGTCGCCACGGGTCTTTAGTCTCTCCCCGGATCCCGGGTCGGCCGCACAGCCTGGAGTGGTGACTGAGCAAGCGCTGGTGCGCACGACCGGGCTGAGCAAGCGCTACGGGCACCTGGCTGCGCTGACCGATGTCAGCCTGCGGATCGACGGCGGTGAGATATTCGGGTACCTCGGGCCCAACGGAGCGGGCAAGACGACGACGTTGCGGCTGCTCATGGGCATGATCCGGGCTACGTCTGGCAGCGCAACGGTGCTCGGGCTCGACGCATGGCGGGACAGCGTCGAGATCCACCGCCGCGTGGGCTACCTGCAGGGCGAGGCCGCGCTCTACGACCGGCTGACCGGGCGGCAGCACATCAGCTACTTCTGCCACCTGCGCGGCGCCGACGACCAGGCCAGCGCGCTCAAGCTCGCCGCGCGGCTCGATCTCGACCTGGACCAGGCCGCCAGGACCTTGTCCAAGGGAAACCGGCAGAAGATCGCCGTGGTGCTCGCGCTGATGTCGGCCCCCGAGTTGCTCATCCTGGACGAGCCAACCACCGGCCTCGACCCGCTCGTGCAACAGGAATTCCACGCGCTGCTACGCGAGCACACCGGGCGCGGCGGCAGCGTCCTGCTGTCCTCCCACGTACTCGACGAGGTGCAGCGGGTCGCCGACCGGATCGGGGTCGTCAGGTCCGGCCGGCTGATCGCGGTCGAGCGCCTCGAGGAACTGCGCCGCAAGTCGCTGCATCACATCACTGCGCGGTTCACCGCGCCGGTTACCGCTGACGCATTCGGCAGGTTGCCCGACGTCAGGGACATGCGGCTCACCGGGCAGCTGCTGACCTGCACCGCGCCGCAGAGCGCTCTGAACGCGCTGCTCAAAGAGGTCGCCAGGCACGACGTTGTCGACTTCGAATGCGCCGAGGCCGAGCTTGAGGAAACCTTCCTGACCTACTACGGAGCCGGAGGCCGCGATGCTGCGTAGCGTCGGCCTGAAGACCCTCTACGATCAGCGCCGGGCGCTCATCGGCTGGAGCTTGAGCTTCGCCCTGCTGGTTGCGATGTACGCCGCGATCTGGCCCAGCCTGCGCGACCAGCCGTCCATGAGCGACTTCCTCAACCAGATGCCGAAGGCGATGCGGTCCCTATTCGCCGCATCCGGCGCTGACCTGTCCACACCGGTCGGTTACGTGCAGGTGGAATTGCTGGCGTTCCTGGGTCCGCTGCTTCTGATCATTTACTCCATCACCGCGGGCGCCAGCGCTATCGCCGGCGAAGAAGACCGCCACACCCTCGATCTCCTCATCGCCAACCCGGTCAGCCGCGCCCGCATCGTGCTGGAGAAGTCCGGCGCGATGATGGCGGGCGCGGCGCTGATCGGCGCGGTGACCAGCGTCGCGCTCGTAGGCGAAGGATCCCTGGCGGGCATGACGCTGCCAGCAGGAGGGGTGGCAGCGGCCATGGTGCACATGACGCTGCTCGCCCTCGTCTTTGGCACCATGGCCCTGGCCATCGGCGCTGCCACCGGACAGCCCATAGAGCAGGAACCGGCGGATGTTCGCATACACCCGCCGGCCTTCCTCGGCCGCCGCCACCACAGTCCGCAGTTCGTCGTCGGCGAGCACCAGGTCGGCGGCCTGCCGGGCGACCTCGGTGCCGCGCCGGCCCATGGCCACGCCGATGTCAGCCCGGCGCAGCGCGGGGCCGTCGTTGACGCCGTCCCCGGTCATGGCGACCACGTCGCCCGCCGCCCGCCGGGCCTGGATGACGGCGAGTTTCTGCTCGGGCGTGGCCCTGGCGAACACCCGCGCGGTGGCTTCGCCGCGATCCCCGTCAGCCGCCGTGCCCCGGCAGTCGACGACCGGTTCACCCGGCTCGATGATGCCGAGTTCGGTGGCAATCGAGCGAGCAGTGGCGGGGTGGTCGCCGGTGATCAGGACGGGAACGATCCCAGCCGCCTGGCAGGCGGCGATGGTGGCGGCCGCTGACGGCCGCGGCGGGTCAAGGATGGCGATCAGCCCCAGCAGCCGCAGTCCCCGTTCCAGTTCCAGTTCCGCGGCGGTGGCCGTCCCCGCGGGCGGGTGGCCGGGGCTGCCGGTGCCGGGGGCTGCGGTGCCCGGGGCTGCGGGTTCCGGCCCGTCAGCATCCAGGCCGGCGGTGGCGATGCCGGGGCGGTCCCGTGCAGGGGCGGGCGCGGCGGGGACTGCCGCCGGTGCCTCGCCGGGCGGGCGGTCGGCAGTGGCGACGGCAAGGACCCGGAATCCGTCGCGGGCGAATTCTTCCGCGCGATCGGCCGCCAGGCGCAGGGCAGCTGGATCACCGTCGAGCACCGGGCGGGACAGCATCGCCTCGGGTGCGCCCTTGCAGATAATCCGCGCCCCCCCGTCGGCCAGGCGATGCACCGTCGTCATCCGCTTGCGGCCGCTCTCGAACGGGATTTCGGCGTACCGGGGCAGGCCGGCGTTCACCTCCGCCTGGCTGAGCCCGAATTTGGCTGCCGCGCTGAGCAGCGCGGCCTCTGTCGGGTCGCCCACCGCAGTCCACGGCTCCCCGGATTCCTCAGGACGATGTATAGCGGCGTCGTTGCAGGCGACAGCGGCGGTAAGCAGCGCGGTCAGGTCAGGAGCATCACCTGGCTTCACGGGCTGGCCGTTCCGGGTGACCTCGCCGGCTGGCCCGTATCCGGTGCCGCTGATGGTCACTTCGCCCAGCGGTGTCCACAGATGCCGGGCGACCATGTTGCCCTCGGTCAGGGTGCCGGTCTTGTCGGTGCCGAGAACCGTGACCGATCCCAGCGTCTCCACCGCCGGCAGCCGGCGGATCAGCGCATGACGGGCAGCCATGCGCCGGGCCCCGAGCGCGAGAGCCAGGGTCACGACCGCGGGAAGTGACTCGGGCACCGCCGCCACCACCAGGCTGATCGCCGTGATGACCATCAGTTCCGCTGGCTGGCCGCGAATCAGGCCGACGACCAGCACGATGGCGCACAGCAGCACCGCCGCGACCGCCAGCACCCGCCCCACCCCAACGAGCCGCCGCTGCAGTGGAGTGAGCCCGGAGGGGGCGCTCATCAGCGCCGCCACCCGGCCCATCGCGCTCGCCGTTCCGGTGGCGGTCACCACCGCCCGGCCGCGGCCGCGGACGACCACGGTGCCCGCCGACACCACCTCGCCCGGCTGCTCCGTCCCGTCTCCGGCCGCCTTGTCCACCGGCACGGATTCACCCGTCAGCGCCGCCTCGTCCACCAGCAGCGCGGCTGCCTCCACCACCGCCGCGTCGGCCGGCACGATGTCGCCCTCGGCGAGCACGAGCAGATCACCGACGACCAGGTCCGCCGCCGGGACCGGCCGCTGCTTGCCGTCCCGGAGCACCCGGGCCTCGGGAGCCGCCAGTTGGGTCAGGGCAGCGATCGCCTGGCCCGCCTTGACCTCCTGGATGACGCCCACAGACGTATTGACCACGATGACCAGCAGAATCACCGAGGCGTCGGTCCAGTCGCCGGTGGCGATGGTCAGCACGGCCGCGACCAGCAGCACCAGCACCAGTGGGTCGCGCAACTGGGTGGCTATCCGGTGCCAGAGGGGGACCGGGCGAGGGGGCGGGAGCAGATTCTGGCCGTCACGGGCCAGCCGTGCCGCCGCCTCCACTGAGGTGAGGCCCTGCGGGATCTCGATCGCGACGCGGCCAGCACCGCCGCTCACCTGGGCACCCTCCCTCTCACCCGCAATCGCACATCAGCATTGCGCCCATGATCTGACCCTGCCCACCGTGATACCCGGTCAACAGGGCCAGAAGGCTCGAAAAGAGTCAGCTCTGCGAGCAGCTGCTACGAGGTGGCTGCCCAGGGCGGGCTTACCGCCGGTCGTCCTTGACCAGCACCCCGAGCAGCCAGCCCACGACGCCGACCACGATGGCTCCCAGGAAGGCGGGGACAAAGCCGGTGATGTGGAATGGCAGCGAGAGCGCGCCAGCCACGGCACTCGTCAGCCACAGCAGCAAGCCGTTGACAACCAGCGCCAGCAGGCCGAGTGTCAGCACGTAGAACATGCATCCGACGGTCTTGACGATCGGCTTGAGCACCGCGTTGACCACGCCGAAGATCAGGGCCACTGCCACCAGGGTCAGCACCTTCGCCGGGACCGAGCCCGGCCCGAGCTGTATGCCGGGCACCACTGCGGTCGCCACCGCGAGGGCGGCCGCTGTGGCCGCGATGCGTATCAGGACATGCATGGAGCAATCTTGGCATAGGGGACGAACACACCCGCCCCGGTAGTCACAATCCTTCCCGGCGGCCGGCTCCATGCCAGCGGCCAGAAGCCCGGCTACCAGTCGTGGCGGTATCCACCTCGGCTGGCTGTTTTCGGAAGATTATCCCTATTCGAGGTAATGGCAGATCTCGTCCGCGGCAATCGGCCGCGAGATGGTCACTCATTCACGTCTTCCCTGGACATTCACGGGACGGCCGTGCCACGATGACCATTGCCGAATCCTGTACCACGGAAGGACGACCGGGTTCGGCGCACGGGAAGAGGCACCCGCGCCTTCTTCTGGGGGAGTCGTCGCATCCACAGCAGCGGAGTTCCAGGCGCGATCCGCCGGGACCACCCTGGCCGGACCGGCCCGGGTGGCGATGATGGGGGGAGAGGGCACATGGGGTGTGTCTGGCAGTCGGAGTACGCTCCGGTTACCAGGTTGAGTGACACCAGGCCGCATGTCAGGCCCGCGGCGCGGCACCGCAAGCCACCCCGGTGGCGCCGGGTCGCGCGGGCTGTGAGGCCGGTCCTGGCCGCGATTCTCGCGCGCAGCCACCCGGACGCGGGGGAGATAGCAGTTCTCGCCCGTAGCCGGTAGACTCTGCGGGCGCCCAGGCTCTGCCACTACCAGCGGAAATGAACGAAAAGCCGGCCGAAATTCTTCGAGTCTTTCTCAACCCGGTGATATAGGGCCTTAATCTCCTTTTGCTCCAGGAATCTCAGCACATGCTTCTTGAGCTGCCCGGAGCCTTTGCCAGGGATGATTTCGACCACCGGGGCCTTCTTGGCCACGGCCTCGTTGATGATCGCGTTGAGGGCACGGTCGATGTCCTGACCGCGGTTATAGATGTCGTGCAGGTCGAGCTTCAGCTTCATCGCGGTCTCCGATCGCCGGTTGTTCCACCGTACGCGGCCGGGCCCAGTCGCCGGATGATCTCGGCTGCGACGTCGGCTGGCGCGCTCTCAGCGGTCACCACGATGGCGTGTTCGGCGGGAAGGGGGACTTCGGCGTCGGCGAGCTGACTGCCGAGTAGCTGCGCACGGAAGAAGTGTCCGGGCCGGCTGGCCAGGCGGGCAGCCAGGATGTCATGGCTGACCTGCAGGAAGACGATCCGCAGCGGGGGCCGCCCGCTGCGCAGCACTTCCCGGTAGGAGCGCTTGAGCGCCGAGCACGCGATGACGCCGGATTCGCCGGCCGCGATCCGCTGGTCCATCCACCCCGCCACCGCATGCAGCCAGGGCTGGCGATCCTCATCGGTCAGTGGCACGCCAGCCCGCATCTTGGCGATGTTGGCCGCCGGATGCAGGTCATCACCGTCCTCGAACGGCCAGCCGAGCTGCTGTGCCAGCAGAATCCCGATCGTCGTCTTACCGCTGCCGGCGACACCTGCCACGAGCACGATCATCCGGCCGCAGCTTACCCCGCGCTGACCTGCCAGGTCACGCAGGGTAGCTGTTAGCCTCTAGGAGCGCTCCCGGGAACGGGAGGCGCACCGACCCGTCCGCCGGGAGGGATGTCATGCGCCTGACCTGGTCACTGTCAGCGGTGGCCGGGCACTGTGCGCTGGTGACGGCGGTGGCCGCCATGACCGTGGCTGCCGGGCCAGCCAGGCAGCCCGGTGCCGGGCCAGCCGCGCCAGCCGGGCAACCCGGCGCCGCGCCAGCCGTCATCCGCATCACCCCTGACATCATCCACGCGGCTGGTCCTTCCGGACGGCCGCCGACCACTGCGGCCTGTGAGCGCAGTTACCACATCGCGTGCTACTCGCCCGTCCAGGTGCAGCGGGCATATCAGGTTCCGGTACTGCTCGCCCGCGGGATCAGCGGCAGGGGGCAGACCATCGTCATCGTCGACTCCTTCGGTTCCCCCACCGTCCGCCACGACCTGCAGGTGTTCGATACGACGTTCCATCTGCCACCACCGCCTGCCCTGACCATCATCCAGCCCGCAGGCAGGGTCCCGCCCTATCGCCCGACCCCCAACCGGGAGGGCTGGGCCGGCGAGACGGACCTGGACGTGGAGTATGCGCACGCCATGGCGCCGGGCGCGAAGATCCTCCTGGTAGAGACCCCTACCTCGGAGAACGAAGGCACGACCGGGTTCCCTCAGATCGTCCAGGCCGAGGAGTACGTGGTCAGCCACCACCTCGGCGGGGTCATCAGCCAGAGCTTCAGCGCCACCGAACAGACCTTCCCGAGCCCGCGGTCCCTGCTCGCCCTGCGTGGCGCTTACCTCGATGCCGCCCGCAAGGGTGTCACCGTGCTCGCTGCCGCCGGTGACAGCGGCGCAGCCGACGTCAAGTTCAACCAGGTCACCTACTACCTGTATCCGGTCACCTCCTGGCCGGACAGCGACCCGCTGGTCACCGGGGTCGGCGGGACCCAGTTGCGGCTCAACGCGACGGGCGGCCACATCGCGCCCGACCGGGTGTGGAACGACACCTACAGCGCGGCGGCCAACACGTTCGTCTCCGGCAATCGCGGGCCGAGCCCGCTCGCCGGCGGGGGCGGGCGGTCTGTCATCTTCGGCCGGCCGCGCTACCAGCACGGCGTGCAAGCGGCCGTCGCCGGGCGGCGGGGAGTCCCTGACATCTCGATGAGCGCCGCCTGCGATGGCTCGGTCGTGGCGTACCAGAGCTTCCAGGGCCAGCCGCCCGGCTGGTACCCCACCTGCGGCACCAGTGAGGCAACCCCCCTGTTCGCCGGGATCGTGGCCCTGGCCGGCCAGCTGGCGGGCCACCCGCTCGGGCTGATCAACCCCCGTCTGTATGAGCTGTCGGCACACCATGCGCCGGGCATCGTCGACGTCGTGAGCGGGAACAACACGGTCGCGTTCCGCCAGGGCGGGCGCCTCCACACGGTCCCCGGATTCGCTGCTGTCAGGGGTTACGACCTTGCCACCGGTGTCGGCACGGTGAACGCGGCATGGTTCGCCTACGAACTGGCCGGGAAGTAGCTCCCGCCGTCCGCATCGGCGCTGTCCTGCGCGGGAACCCGCCGCCGCCCCCTACCGTAGTGTCATGACATTGCCGGTCCGGCCGTCCGGCCGCACGCCCCCGCCTGGCTCGGCCAGCGTCCTGGTGGTGGAGGATGACCCTGGGCTCGCTACGCAACTGGTACGCGGGCTGAGCCGGGGCGGTTATGACGTCGAGCATGTGACAACCGGCCGGGATGCGCTCGGCCGCAGCGATCCGGATGTGGTCCTGCTCGACCTGGGCCTGCCCGACACCGACGGGGTGGACGTCTGCCGCCAGCTGCGCGAGCGCTCCGGGGTGGCGATCATCGTGGTGACCGCCCGCGGCGAAGAGCCGGAGCGGGTGCTCGCCCTGGACGCGGGCGCGGACGACTACCTGGTCAAGCCGTTCGGCCTGGCGGAGCTGCTGGCAAGGATCAGGGCGGTGCTGCGCCGGGTCCGGCCGGGCGGTGAGGTTCTCAGGCACGGCCCGCTCACGGTGGACCTGCGCACCCGCAAGGTGAGCGTGTCCGGCCGGGAGGTGGCGCTGACCCCGAAGGAGTTCGACATCCTGGAGTGCCTGGCGGCCGATCCCGGCCGGGTGGTGAGCCGTCAGGAGATCCTGGAAAGTGCCTGGGACGCCCATTGGTACGGGCCGACCAAGGTACTGGATGTGCACGTGGCGGCCCTGCGGCGCAAGCTCGACGTGCCCGGCCTGATCGAAACCGTCTACGGCAGGGGCTTTCGCCTCGGCGAACTCTGATGGCCCGCCGGATCGTCCTCACCGTGGTGGCGCTGATCAGCGCACTGCTGGTTACCACCGTCGTACCGCTCGGGTTGCTCACCACCGGGCGGGAGCGGGATACCTTCCGCGAGGACACCGTGCTCTCGGCCCGGGCGCTGGCGGCGGTGGCGGAGGAGAACCTGACCGATCACCGTGCCACCCCGGCCCTGGCGTCGTCGCTCGCCCGCACGGCCGGGACCGGGGACCGGGCCTGGGTGTATGACAAGGCCGGCCGGCTGGTGGCGGTCACCGGCGGGGCCAGCGGCAGCGACTCGCCGGTGCCGCAGAGTGAGATCGCGGCGGTGCTGCGCACCGGCGGCCCCGCGCTGAGCGAGGTCAGCGACCGGCTGCGGGTCGTGGTCGGTGTCCGCAGTGCCGTGATCGGCCCGCCGGCCGGAGTGGTTGTCCTGTCCCGTTCGACCCACGAACTCGACGAGCGGCTCCGGGTGCTCTGGGCCTGGCTGATCGCGGTCGCGGCGGCCGGCCTGCTGGCCGGAGCCATTGTCGCGGGCACGTTTGCGCGCTGGGTGGCCAGGCCCCTGTCCGACCTCGACGTGGCCGCCCAGCGGCTCGGCGGCGGGGCGCTGGATACGCGGTCTGCGACCGGGCAGGGGCCGCCGGAGGTGCGCCGCCTGGCCGGCACCTTCAACACCATGGCGGGACGCCTGGAGGCGCTGGTGCACGGTCACCGGGCCACCATGGCCGACGTCTCCCACCAGTTGCGCACCCCGCTGGCCGCGCTGCGGTTGCGGCTGGACCTGCTCATGCAGGACGCCGATCAGGCCACCGCGGCCGAACTGGCTGACGCGCAGGAGGAGATCGCCAGGCTGTCCCGGCTGGTGGATGGCCTGCTGGCGATCGCACGGGCGGAGAACGTGGTGGTGGAGCCCGTGCCGGTGCCCGTCGACGCGGTGATCCGCGACCGGGCGGCGGCCTGGCGGCCGGTGGCCGAGGAACGCGGAGTGGGGCTGACGACAGGCTGCCATGGGCCGGTCCGGGCCAGTCTCGGGGAGGGCCATCTGGAGCAGATCCTCGACAACTTGCTGGCCAATGCGCTGGACGCGGTTCCCACCAGTGGCCAGGTCCGGGTCAGTGCCGGCCTGTCCGGCCCGGGTGTGCGGATCATCGTCGCCGACGACGGGCCGGGGATGAGCCCGCAGCAGCAGGAAGCGGCGTTCCGCCGGTTCGCCACGACCAGCCCCGGCGGGGCCGGGCTGGGCCTGGCTATCGTGCACCGGCTGGTGACATCCAACGGGGGCTCCGCGGCGCTGTCAGATACCCCCGGCGGCGGCCTCACCGTAACGGTTGACCTGCCTGTATCACAGCCCGACCGGGTACGCCGCCCCGCCCAGCCGGTCATCGGCCAGGAGTGATCCTTACTTTTCCTAAACGACTCCTGAACCGGTTCCGGGCAGTCCACCACGCAGGCTGGAGCCTATGGCATGGCCACCAGAAGATGCCGTGAGCCGTCGTGACGATGCGCTTCACCGCACCCGCAGGATCTCGCTGGGGACAGCCGGCGGGGCACTCACCGCGACCGCGGTGCTCGGCTTCGCGTTCGCGCACGCCCTGCCGGGGCACAGCGCCACGGCCACCTCCCCCGGCACGGGGGGCACGGGCACGCGGCCCGGCGCGGGTGCCAGCGGCGGCGGCCCGCCGGGCACCAGCCCGCATCATGCCCAGCACAAGCACAAGCCGGGCACCCAGGCCGCGAGCCAAGCGCCGCCCCCTCCCGCGCCGACTCCCGCGCCGCCCCAGGTCGTGTCGGGCGGCTCGTGACCGCAACCGTCTGCCAGCCGGCCCGGGTCCGGGCCACCGGCTCCGTGGATCCGCGGTGAGCGCCATGCCACTCGCCGCCGCAGGCACCGGGATGGCGCCTTTGTGGTACACCACCCGGGCCACCGGGGAGGTGGCTTTGGCGCTGCTCACCGCCACGGTCGCGCTCGGGGTGGCAGGGGTGGCCCGGTTCACGACCCCGCGCTGGCCCCGGCTGGTCACCTCCGGCCTGCACCGCAACCTGTCGCTGATGGCGGTGGCGTTCCTGGCGGGGCACATCCTCACCGCGCTGCTGGACACCTATGCCCCGGTCGGCTGGAGCGCGGCAGTGCTGCCCTTCAGTTCGGCCTACCGGCCGTTCTGGCTGGGCCTGGGCACGCTCGCCTTTGACCTGCTGCTTGCGGTGGTGGCCACCAGCTTGTTGCGGGCACGGCTGCGTTACCGGTCCTGGCGGGCGGTCCACTGGACGGCCTACGCTGCCTGGCCGCTGGCCTTGTGGCACGGGCTGGGCACCGGGACCGACGGGCGGCTGCCCTGGCTGCTCGCGATCGACGCTGTCTGCGTGCTCTGCGTGCTGGCCGCGGTGATCTGGCGGTTGTCCGTGGCCGTCCCGGCGTCACGCCGCCAGGCCGTGGCGGCAGCGAGCGCGGTGTTCGTGCTGGCAACCGTCGTTTTCGTGGCAGTCGGGCCGCTGCAGCCGGGCTGGGCCCGGCGGGCTGGCACACCTGTCGCCTTGCTGGGCCACGGCAGCGTGCAGCAGACCGGCACGGCGGCAGGCACGCGGACCGCGGCAGGCGGGACGTCAGCGGCTTCGCTCACGAGCGCCACGTTCGCCGGGGGCATCGCCCAGTCCGGCAGCACCCAGAACACAACGGTCACCGTCACAGCCGACACACAGGGAAGTCCGCACCAGCACATCGTGATCACCTTGCACGGGGCGTCCGGCCAGGGCGGCGGGATCGCCCTCTCCTCCGGGCGGGTCAGCGTGAGCGTTGCCGGTGGCGGTGGTGCGGCAGATATCTACCAGGGCCCGGTGACCAGCCTGTCCGGGGACCAGGTGGGTGCGGTGCTGACCGGCCCGTCCGGGCAGCGGGTGCCGGTCCGCGTCCGCCTGGCCATCAGCGGCGGGCACGTCACGGGACGGCTCGAACTCACGCCCGGAGGTGACGGGTGACGGTCCGCACTGAGCCATCGCGGGCCTCCGCGGGCGTGATCCGCCTGCTGGCGGGGTGGCGCAAGACAGGGCGCGCCGCTGATCTGCGGGAGCATCTGGCCAAGCATGGCCCGATGCCGCTGCGCGGCAGCGGCCCGCCGAGCCCGCTGACCAGGATCGTTGCTGACGCCGGTCTGACCGGGCGGGGCGGCGCCGGTTTCCCCACCGGTACCAAGATGCGCGCGGTCGCGGAGCGCCGGGGGCCGGCGGTTGTGGTCGGCAACGGGATGGAAGGCGAGCCGGCCAGCGAGAAGGACCAGGTGCTGCTCTCGCTGGCACCGCACCTGGTGCTCGATGGGCTGATGCTGGCGGCCGACGCGGTAGGCGCCGCGCAGGCGTACCTGTGCCTGCCAGACAACCGGCCCTGGCTGGCGCGGGCAATGCTGGCCGCACTCGACGAGCGTGAGCGGGCGGGCACCGACCCGCTGCCGGTGCAGGTGCACACGCTGCCGCACCGCTACGTCTCCAGCGAGGAGACGGCCCTGGTCAACTGGCTCAGCGGCGGTGACGCCAAGCCGCTGGGCTCGTCGCCACGGCCTGCCGAGCGCGGGGTCGGCAAAAAGCCCACCCTGATCGACAACGTGGAGACGCTCGCCCACCTCGCGCTGATCGCCCGCTACGGCCCGGCGTGGTTCCGCCGGGCCGGGCACGCGGACGCGCCGGGGACCATGCTGGTGACCATCTCTGGTGAGGTGGCCGCCCCCGGTGTGTACGAGATCGAGCTGGGCACCCTGATCGGGGACGTGCTCGCGCTGGCCAGCCCGGTGGGGCCGATCGGCGGGCTGCTGGTGGGCGGCTACTTCGGCACCTGGCTCGATCCCCGCATGGCCGTTGACCTGCCGGTGACGCCCCAGGCGTTGCGGAACGCGGGTGCCAGCATCGGAGCCGGAGTGCTGGTGGTGCTGCCCGCGAGCGCGTGCCCGCTGCACGAGATGGCGCGGGTGCTTGCCTACCTCGCCGCGGACAGCGCGGGCCAGTGCGGCCCGTGCACCTTCGGCTTGCCCGCGATCGCCGGTGATTTCGCCGAGCTGGCCACGGGCCGCTCGCGGGGAGCCGCGTTGCAGCGGCTGGAACGGCGGCTCGAGGTGATCGCCGGGCGTGGTGCCTGCCGTCTGCCTGACGGGGCGGTGCGGCTGGCATCCTCCGCGCTCAGCACGTTCACGGCCGACGTCCATGCGCACGTCCGCCACCAGCCGTGCCAGGCCGTGCGCTACGGCGGGCCCGCGCGCGGCGTTCTGCCCATTCCCCGGCCACAAGCACAGGAAAGGTGGCAGTGATCCGATGACTGGCTATCGGCCCGATCCGCCGCACCCGGGCCCCGGGTCCCGCCGCGGTGATCCCCGTCGACGCGGCCGGGGCGGCCGCTACCCCGATGAGGTCCATGCCGGTCAGGGCGACCAGGACCGTCATCCCGGCGGCGGCTACCGGGACGGGTATCCCGGCGGCGGTTACCGGGACCGCTCTCCCGGCGGTTACCGGGACGGGTATCCCGGTGGGGGTTACCGGGACGAACCCCCCGGGGACGGCTATCACGGCGCCCGGGCCGGCGCCCGG
>DPMS01000523.1 GCA_003541285.1 Actinomycetota bacterium | reverse complement strand
AGGGTGAGCCTCGCGCCGCTGATCGGCTGTCCGGGCTGCCCGCCGGGAAACAGCCAGGGCGACGGGCCCGCGGCTCCGATGGTGGCGTGGCCCTTGCGGTTCGCCGCGACGGCGAGGGCGATCGAGCCGACCGGCTCGGGCAGCTCGACCGGCACCCGGCCGAGCTGAAGCCGGACGGCGCCGTCGCCGCCGGCCTGGACCTGGCAGGCGGTCATGCGGCTGATCGCCGTGACGCCCTGGGCATAGAGGAGGACGAGCAGCCCGGCGAGGCGGTCTTCGGGCTTGAGCGCGTCATCGTGCAGGAGCCTGCGGGCGATGCCCCACCGGTCCTCGCTGTCCAGGACGGCCGTGGGGCCGGTCCAGCGGGCGGCGGAGGGAAGGTGGCAGGAGGTGAGGCGGGCAGCGTGCGCCCAGCGGATGAGCCGGCCTGCTTCTTCCCGGTAGACGGCCTGGCCGCTGGCGAGCCACTGGTCGAGGTCGGCCTGCCGGCAGGTTTCCAGGGTGAGGCCGGCGGAGTCGAGCCAGTCCAGGAACGTGATGGCACCGCGGGCGAGCCGGCGGGCCAGGAGGGCCTGCTGCCGGGTGGCGGGTTTCCCGTTGTTGCGGCTGCGCATGCGCCTGACCAGGTGCCAGATCAGGTAGCGGTGCAGGAGCCTGCGCCGTTCCGGGTCGGCCTGGGCGTCCAGCAGTCCGTGGAGAAACGCCTCGAGCCTGATTATCTCCTCGTCACGCGAGGGCAGCGCGCCGGTGGCGACGAGGGCCTGCCGCAGGTAGGCGAGGGCGGGCCGCTGGGGCAGCTCGTCGAGTGCCTGGTGGGTGAGCGGGATGCTGCCGTCGGCGAGGCCGGACAGCACCGGGGCGACGGACTGCTTGGACAGCCAGCGTGTCGCGGTGATCGTGTGCTCGGCCGCGGCGATCTCACGGCGCAGCGCCTGCAGGCCGGGCGGCAGCGAGCCGTCATCCGGCCCCATCAGCTCGTCCAGCCGGGCGCTGATAATGCAGCGGGCGCACTGGCCGGGGCTGGGATGATCCGGGTCGCTGCAGACAGGGCAGCTGGCCCACGGCAGCGGCGGGGTGCAGCCGGCGCAGAGCGGGCGCTGCACGGTCCCGGAGGCGATCGCCTCGTTCCGGCCGCAGGTCGAGCACGCGGCCCGCCGCCGCTGGCAGGCCGGGCACCACGGCTTCCCGGTTGCCCGGGAGATCCCGCATGGCTCCGTCNNGTTCTCCGGGGCGGCGATGAACAGCAGCCCGCACAGACCGGCCCCTGCTCGTCGCGGGTGACGGGCTCGCGGGCGTTTCCGCACCGCGTGCACGGTTCGGTGCGGGACTTCGCGATGCAGGACCGGCAGACCCGGACGCCGTCCAGCGGCTTGTCGATGCGCACCGGGCGGCCGCAGCGCCCGCATGAAGGGCGGACGACACCGGCGATGCCGGCGTCGCTGAGCATCTCGATGAACCGTGGGATGGCGCGCAGCGGCGACAGGTGCCCGTCCCCCGGTCAGCAGCGCCGGGTTGTCTTCCAGCGCCCATGCCAGCTTCTGCTGGTATGAGGGCCGGGGAGCCGAGCGGCGGACGGCCTCGGCGACAGTTCCCCTCCCGGCGCCGGGATCCAGGGCGGCGATGATGCCGTGGATGACGGCGACCGGGTCACGTCCGTCCTCGTCCGGGCACTTCGCGCCCCGGGGCCGGCCTGCCCGGTCCCGGGATGAGACGGGCCGGTCCCTGCCGCAGGCGGCGCACGGCTCGCAGGGCCGTATGCAGGGCGGGCAGTACCAGTCCTGGCCGGCGCGCTGGAAGCCCCTGACCTGCCTGCCGCACTGCGCGCAGGCCGGCAGCGATTTGTTCTGGGCGCCCGCGTCATGCAGGGCGACGAGCAGGTCCGCGATGGCCCGCGGTGCCGGAGACCTGCCGTCGGCGAGCACTCCGGGCCTCTCCGCAAGGGCGAGGGCGAGACGGCGTGATTTGGCGCGCCCGCCCGCGACGGCGGCGACCACGGCCTGGACCTGGTCGCGGCCGAGGCCGTGCCCGGCTTCCATGACCAGGTCGGTGATCAGCCCGGACGGATCGGACACGGCGCGATCGTGATCCGCGGCGTTCACGGTCACAGCGGCCCGTGGATGCGGGCCCGGCGGGGCCTCAGCCCGCCGATGCCGGCTTCCGCGCCGGCGGCCTTCTTCTTCCGCCTGGCTGCCGTGCCGGGCTCCGCTGCCGGCTCGATCAGGTCCTCCAGCGAGCAGTCCAGGATGTCCAGCAGCGCCATCAGGACCTTCAGGCTCAGCCGTTCCGGCCGCTCGGCGACCAGCCGGTAAACCTGGCTGGACGACAGCCGGATCTCCCGGTCGGCCAGCGGGCCGATCAGGTCGGTGGTGGCGAACATGCCGCGGCCGGCCATCACCTGCCGCAGGTTCCACTTATAGTCGAGCCGGCGTGTCATCACTGCTCCTTCCGCCGGCCGGGTTCCTCGAACGCCGGCGCGAGGGCCTTGCGCAGCGCCGTGCTCATGAAGTCGTCGCTGACGTGCGTGTAGATGGCCGTCGAGCTGTCGCACTCGTGACCGACCTGGACCTGGATGAACCTGCGGTCCACCCCGTCCTCGGTCAGGTGCGTGACATACGAGTGCCTCAGGGAATGGGGTGAGAGGGCCGCGGGAAGGCGAAGCGCTTCCCGGTAGGACTCGAACCGCGCGTTGATTTCCGCGGGCTTGATCCGGCCCCCGCGCTCGGTTACCCACAGCGCGGGGTGATCATCAAAGCCGAACTTCGGGCGGACGTTCTCGGCGTAGTCGGCGACCGCGTCGACCGCCCAGCCCATCACCGAGGCGACGTTCCGGCGCCGCGGCGGCTGGCCGCGCTTGGCCTTGCCGTAACGGACGTGCAGCATCCCGTACTTCCCGAACTCCGGGGCCGACGCGTTCCGGCCCCAGTCCGCGAGGTCGAGCTTCGACGTCTCCGTCCTGCGCAGGCCCCCACCCATAGATCACCTTGAACATCGTCGCGTCCCGGTAGGCGGCCAGCGCCCCTTTCCGTTTCGCCTGCACGGCCCGGTCCACCTGGTCGTCGGCGTAGTCCAGGAACCGCTGCAGCTCTTCCCTGGTGAACGGCCGCGCTTCCGGGTTCCCCTCGTAGCCGTAAAGGTGCGCGATCGTGTTCCACTCATGGCAGACCGGCACCGGATGGGCACCCTGCCCGAACTCCTTCTCGCAGGCAGCCGCCCACCCGTAGCGGCCGTCGCACAGGTACTCGCTGAACAGCCGCAGGTCCATCTGGTAGCCGCGGATCGTCGACGGGGCCAGCCGCCGCTCGCTCGTCAGCGCCTGCGTCCACTCATCGACGTGCGACGGCCCCCAGCTCCACGGGTACTCGTTCGTGAACTCCAGGAAACGGCGCACCAGCCGCTCTCGCGGCGCGATCGTGTCCTCCCGCAGCCCCCGGGCGACCTGCTGAGCCTTCCAGCCCCGCAGCATCGCCTCGAACATCGCGTCCTCCGGACGCAGCTGCACTACCCCGGAAACCAGCTCCAGATGCGCAGCGCCCGCCAGATCTCCCCGTCCCACCCGACCCCCGAGACCCCGAAACGGCAACCGCCTGACGGATGGATCATGCATCCAGCGGGATGCCCGGGCAACAACCCCGGCCACAAGGAGTAATCGTGTCGTGGCGATCGAGTTATTCAGACCGCCGGCATAGCCGCGAAGCCGGGCAAACATCGCCCGTCAGATGCAATTCCCGAGACTTTGTGCAGCTACTTCTCGGTGGTGGAGATGCTGCCGTGGCCGAGTCTCTCCTTGACCATCTGAAGGTCGGCACCGCCAGCGAGCAGCCAGGAGGCATGCGCGTGCCGAAGGTCGTGCGCGCGGACAGAGAAGGTCAGCCCGGCCCGTTCGAGGGCAGGCTTCCAGACCCGGAGCCGGAACCAGTCGCGGGAGATATGGCCATCGGTGTCCACCATCCGGGGGCGGCGGGGCGCGTCCTTGCCGGCCAGTCGGCGCTGCGCCCGGTAGACGGCGGCGGCGTCCTTGCAGTGCTGGCACCGGCACCTGCCCGCGTTGTAGCCGCTCATCGTTCCGTGCCGGTACTGGCGTCCCGCCGCGTTCGGTTTGGTGAGGCCCAGCGTCGTGATGTCGGGCAGGGCCCGCAGCCGGACAGCAGGGGAGGGCTGCGGGGGCATCGGGAAGATGAGAGCACCGGCCGCCAGGCCGTTGTCCGCGATGTGCGCGGTGAGCTTGGCCGCCAGTTGCTGGCTGAGCTTGAGGCAGCGGTACTCCCCGTCCTTGGGGTAGTCCTTCACCAGGAACCTCCCGCCGGACGGGTGGAATTTCGGGTCCACCTGCACCACCGCCCGGCTGACCGTCAGCACCCGGGTCGCCGGGTCGAGGTCGCCCACCCGCAGCTCAGTCAGTTCACCCCACCGCAGGCCGGTCTCGATGCCGGTTTCCACCAGCAGCTTCGAAAGGGGGTCCGGCAGAGCCTCGTAGATCGCGTCGAACTGCTCCGGGGTGATGATCTTCAGCGGTTTCCTCGGCACCGTCGGGGTTTTGACGCCCTTGCAGGGATGCAGGAATGTCACATCGTTGAGGGCAGCCGTGAAGATCGCGCTGAGGATGAAGCGCACCTTCTGAATGGTCGCGGGGCTGACCTGCCTGGCCTGCAAGCCCGTCACCCATTCGCGGACGTGGCTAGGCATGATCTCGTTCATCCGCATCGGGCCGAACCACGGCAGGATGTGCTTGCCGATCTGGTAGGTGTAGGCCTCCCGTGTGCTGGCCTCGATCACCTGGTGGGGGAGCCACTCCTCGGTCACGTAGCGACGGAAGGTCTGCCTGCCGCGCCGTGGGTCGTTCAGCCGCCCTTCGCCTAACCGCGCCTCAGCCTTCTGCCATGCCCGGTCGGCATCCCTCTTGCTGGAGAAGGTTCCCGCTGACCGTCGCTCGCCGCGGACGTCGTGATACACGGCCGTGTAGCGGGGCTTCCCGTCGGCCCCGACCCGCTTCTGCGAGTACCCCATGCGCGCCGCCCAGCCAAGATCGCTTGTTGGTCATTCGTTGGCGGCCAATGCGTCACGCTCCGGCACGCGCTGGCATCAGCCGTCACTACTTTATGGCCTTTGACCAGCATCTTAGTCGAATGCGACACAGGCTGTGGATTTCTATTTGAACGGGAAAACTGCACTCATAACCCAGAGGCCGCCGGTTCAAATCCTGCCCCCGCTACCAAGTAGTTGCAGGTCAGAGCC
>DPMS01000896.1 GCA_003541285.1 Actinomycetota bacterium | reverse complement strand
CCGGCGGTCCGCCGTGTCTAGCCGGCCACCAGCATTCGCCCGGTCGTCGGGGCCTCGCGCAGCCGGTCTTCCGCGGGCCGGTGTGAGCCAGCGCAGGTCCGGCACCTGGGCGCAGGTCCGGCACCTGGGCGCCGGTCCCACGGCGGGCCTGCCGACGGGCCGCCCGCAGGCTCATCCGCAGCCCGTGGCCGAACGTCACCAGCGTCAGGTCCCGAGCCCTCGCCGTAGCGGGCACGGCCCATCGCAGAGGAGGTTTTCCAGATGAGCGGTGAAGCGAAGGCGATGCAACCCGAACAGGTGACACGGCTGGTCGCCGAACGGCTCAACGCTGGCGACGCGGCGGGCGTCGCGGCCCTGTACGAGCCGCAGGCGGTGCTGGCCTACCCGGCCGACCGGCCGGTGACCGGGCGGCAGGCCATCCAGGCCACCTACCAGCAGATGGCCGACGCCGGGGTGACGTTCGCCATCGAGACCCCGCTGCCCACCATCAGGTTCGAGGACCTGGCGCTGACCTCGACCCGCTCGGCCGACAACACCGGCGTCCGGGTGCAGGTCCTGCGCCGCCAGCCCGACGGCTCGTGGCTGCGGATCATCGACCGCCCCGAGGTCCCTCAGCCCTAGCCGCGATGGGCACCCGCCCGGAACCCACCCCGCTCGCGCTGCCAGCCGGTCTGCCAAAGACTCCACCCCGGGCAAGATTCATCCCCCGGAGCCGACTTCCCCATCCGCGCCGTCACGCTCCGTCTCTACACATCGGCGGCTTAACGTTCGGGAACCGTTCTGCGCGAAGACCGGATCGACGTCGATCATGGCGTCTGCCGTCCAGATCAGGTTGTTCTGTGCGTATGTGGTACGTCAGCCGATTTGAAAGGCCGCCGCGGGTGGGGGCACACACCCAGCCCGGGCAATTTCATTCGCCCTGCGGCCTGCGGGAACGCTAGCCTGGTATTTGTGACTGGCAGGCAGGCACGGCGATTTTCTCGCCTCCCGGCCCAGGGTGGGCCGCCGGGAGGCGCTGCGCCGCGTTAGGCCTGCGGCCTCGCTCAGGTGAACCCCAGGCCGGGAGGAACTTCCCCCAGCCGGTTCGCTTGAACGAGGAGTCACCGTGTCCAGCCCTGTTTCCTATCTCGATCCCGTGCAATTGCAGCGCGACCTTGGCGTGCGGGATCTGTCCGAACCCGCCGAAGGTCCCCACGCCATCCAGATCCTCATCGGCCAGGCCGTGGAGGGGCTCGCTCGTGCCTGGAACTGCGAGGTTCGCTGGTGCCGCGGTCCGCGGATCGTGCCGGTCGCCGACAACTACGACCGGCTCGGATACCCAGCCGAGGCGATTACCAGAGATGCCCGCTACACCCGCTATGTGGACGCAGTGCACATGCTGCGCAGTCATTCCAGCGCCATGATCCCCCCTGCGCTCCTCCGGCTCGCCCGCCAGCCCAGCGACGACGTGCTGCTGGCCTGCCCGGGCATCGTGTACCGCCGGGACGCCATCGACTGGCAGCACACCGGGACCCCACACCAGCTCGACCTGTGGCGGATCACCCAGCGGGCGATGCGCAACACCGACATGGACCAGATGATCGCGGTCCTCCTCGGCGCGCTCACCCCGGGCCTGCCCCACCGCCAGCAACCGCGGACGCATCCCTACACACGGCACGGCCGCCAGGTCGATGTGTACCAAGACGGCCGCTGGGTGGAGGTGGGGGAATGTGGGCTCGCCCATCCCCGCGTGCTGGCCGCCGCCGGGCTGGCAGGCCGCAGCGGGCTTGCCCTCGGCATGGGCCTGGACCGGCTGCTCATGCTGGTCAAACACATCCCCGACATCCGCCTGCTCCGCTCAGGCGATCCCCGGATCACCCGCCAGATGCACGACCTCGCCAGATACCAGCACGCCTCGCCGATGCCTCCGATCACCCGGGACCTTTCCGTCGCCGTCTGGCAGGACGACGACCAGGAAACCCTCGGCGACCGCGTCCGCGATGCCCTCGGCGCCGACGCGAACTGTGTCGAGGAGATCCGCGTGCTTTCCACCACCGCCTGCGAGCAGCTGCCCGCGTCCGCGATCGGCCGCCTCGGAGCGAAACCGGAGCAGAAGAACCTCCTCGTGCGCGTTGTCCTCCGCGACCTGGACAAGACACTCATAAACCAGACCGCCAACGCCCTGCGTGACCGGATCTACCGGGCCCTTCACCAAGGGACGGAATACCAATGGGCCGGATGACCCCTCGCCAGCGCCCATGCCATAACCGGCCTGAGCGCTGACGGGTGCCTGCCGGCAATGAAGGTGGCTGCCCTTCAAATAGCCGCATCTGGCGCTGCGGCGCCGAGCCCTTCCACCACCGCGGGTCATCACACTCCGTGGCCAGTCCCCGGCATGGCGACGCGCACACTCCCGCCGATATGAGCGGATTCGTAGTCGCTCGGGGAGGTCACCCAGACGATGCCGATCTGGGCGATCTGAGCGCGCGCTGGGGCCAGATCAGTATCTGGCGGAAGCGATGGCGGTGCCTTATCGGCGGTTCTTCGCCTTTGCTCGCGGGCTACCCTGAATAGGTGAGTACGGCAGCGGCCAGATTCGGCCGGGCCCAGCGCCTGGCGCTGGGCGTCGCGGTGGCCTGGAGCCTCGGGCTGCTGGTCGCCGCGGTCTTCGCTCCCGCTTACCAGACAGAATCCGGGGCCGCGCCCGGCCAGGCCGCTGCTTTCGGTTCGGCGACCCTGGTACAGGTGAACGGGTGGCGCGTCCTTGTCCCCATCGGGGTGCCGCTGCTGTGCGCCGTGCTGGTAGGCGTCGTCTTGTGGCGGCGGGCCTGGCGGCGCGGGCCCGGCCTGGCGGCCTGGCTCGTGACCGCGCTGCTGGCCGTGTTCAGCTTGCTCGCCATGTTGTCGGTCGGCGTGTGGGTGGTTCCGGTCACCGTGGCCCTGGCCGTTGCCTGCGGCACCCACCGAAGCCGGGCTGAGCCGGGCTGAGCCGGGCGGCCTGACCGGCTAGCCGGGGCCGGGGCGGAGAATGGCTAGCACGTCATGGCCGCGCTCGGCAGGCGCCTCATCGGCCGGGCGCCGACCGCCGGGCAGGGAGCAGCCCAGATCCGTGTGCCGTTAGCGACGTCAGGTGTTCGGCGGCCCGGAGGGAGGCCGGCCTGGCAACGCCCAGCCGCAGCGGCGCGCCGCCGGAATCACTGCGGGTCACGATTGGTAACCGAGCCGATCAGCGCCGAGTGTCAATTAGCCGCCGATCGGCGCGGGCCGCAGGTGGTGTGCGCTGTGCAGCCACGCAGGACTTGGCGTTCTGCGCGTGAAAGCCGATAGCAGGGGCACTGACCTGCCCTCCCATGGGGTGACCAGTTCCCGCGTGAGCGGTTGAGGCCGGCCAGGTGCTGCCCGCCCTGACGTCACCGGCATCCGGCTCACCCGAATGTACGCACGCCTGTGCTGCCAGCAGATCAGCCGGCTGCTCTGGACAGCGCGCCGCGGGAGGACGCAGGGCGTTGTCCGTCAGAGTGGACGGACGTTCTCCGCCTGCGGTCCCTTCTGCCCCTGGGTCGTGTCGAACTCGACCTTCTGGTTCTCATTCAGCGACCTGTAGCCGGAGCTCGCGATCGCGGAGAAGTGGACGAACACGTCCGCTGTCCCGTCATCAGGGGCGATGAAACCAAAGCCCTTGTCGGCGTTGAACCACTTCACGGTTCCGGTTGCCATAGATAAACACCTCCTCTGCTGTGTTCTGGAACGGGCAGAGGAAGCGCGTGTGCGCGTCCGGTACTCGCTCGGTAGTGGCAGCAGCGTAGCAGCCGCGTGCGGCGACGCCTCAGTAGCGGCGCCTGCGGTCGCTCGCGGCGTAAACCTGCCGGCCGCAGTCCGGACACGCCGTCGGCGCGGGGAAGAGCCTCAGCCGTCGCCGGCAATGCGGACAGCGTCGCTTGCGGGTGAAGCGCTGACGCAGAGCGTCGATCCCCGCACCGGGTTTGCTCGACAGAGCGGACTCCGTTTCTCCTCGATTCGGCCCCATGGCCGGAAGGCACAGAGTCGACGCCGAGATATCGCCGCGGCGCACCCTACCAGCGACGACGTCATCGGCACCGACTGCGTCAGCCGGCCCGGCTACCCGCTCCCCTGGCCGCGACTCCCGGCTCAGGCGGGAGTGGGCGACACTGGATCGGGCGCGCGGAGCTCAAGCGGTCGCCGTCGAGGCCGGTTCTTTTCGTCTTCGGCTGCCACGCCGGGCCTGAGTGTCAGCCGGAGCCTGGACACGATGCCGCCTCCGCCGCGGCAGTGACGAAGGGAGACACAGATGACGGTGGCGCCGACAGGGCTCGCCGGCAGGGCATGGGCGCGCCCGCAAGTGCGATGAGCCAGCTGACGCTCCGCGACGAAGCGGTTCCGGTGCGTTGCGACGAGCTCGAGTGGCTGCTGGACCGCTCGCC
>DPMS01000670.1 GCA_003541285.1 Actinomycetota bacterium | reverse complement strand
CTCGCGGGTCTGGGCAGCCATTGCGGTGCGGACCCGCATCCGGGTCCTTGTGATCTCACGCTTGGATTGCCATCCCAGGGCGAGCATCATCTGCTCGTGCTGGTCGGCCTGAAAGTCGATGGGCCCGCTGCTCTCAGGGGTCCAGAGCTGGATGCCGTAGTGCTCAAATAGTGGTGCCATGGCTGCATACTGGCCGCCGTAAAAGGCACGTTCGTACTCACCGATCACGATCGCATCGAACCCGCGGTCTGGGTCAGCCATCGCTGCCAGCAGTGCCGCGGCCTGCGGGCGCCGCGCCCATGACAGTGTCCGGCTCTGCCCAATATCGAAGTATTGGGCGACGATCCGCCCATGCCCGGCGACCAGGGCACCGGCCTGGTCCCGCTGCCGTGCCCGGGAGGTGACCGGATCCTGATGGTCTTCGGTCGACACCCGCCCGTAGAACGCGAACCGCAGCCGGCCACGCACCGGCCCGGTAACGGTGCGGCGCCCCGTACGTTCCGCCCATGCAGCCAGCCCGTCCCGACTTGCACCAGAGTTGTCGAATAGAACCGCATGTTGCGGCGGCATAGCCACCCACCCTCCCAGCCATGTGCGAAGCGTCAGCAAGCACGCCCAGTCAGCACACGCAGCGCCGCTAACATCTGACTATAGGATTTGCTATAGTCAAGGTGTGGGTGATTGGGACATCTACCTCACCAGCGAGGTCGCCACTTGGCTGGACAACCTCCAAGCCACTGATGCAAAGACCGCCGACCTGGTGGACGACGCTGTCTACGCGCTGAGCCGCTCAGGGCCCACGCTCGGCCGACCGCTGGTGGACACGATCACCGGCTCGAAGGTCAAGAACTTAAAAGAGCTTCGCCCAGGTTCCAGCGGCACCAGCGAGGTCCGGATCCTGTTCGTCTTCGACCCCTGGCGCTCGGCGATCCTCTTGGTCGCCGGGGACAAGTCCGGCAAGTGGAACCGGTGGTACGCCGAGGCGATCCCACGCGCCGAGCAACTCTATGAGGTCTACTTGAAAGAACGGGCAGAGGAGGAGAGCGGGCGATGACCAGTTACACCAGGTGGGACCGGGCCGCCTACATCGACCGCGTCGGCGGTGAGGAAGAAGCCGAACGCCGCCGCAAGGCACTCATGGCCCGGCAAAGCGGCCAGCGGCTCGCCGAAGAACGCAAACGCCACGGCCTGACCCAGGCTCAGCTCGCCCAGGCCATGGGCGTCACCCCCGGCCGGATCTCCCAGATCGAACGCGGCGAACTGTCCACCATCGACGCCGTCGCCCGCTACGTGGAGGCGCTCGGCGGCAAACTCGACCTCATCGCCAGCTTCGGCGACCACACCCTTACCGTCGCTACCACCGAAGCGGCGTGACCAGCCCGCACCCCGGCACCGGTCCACCATTCCTCACCGGAGCCAGTCGCCCCCGGCCAGCGCCCGTGAAGATGATCACGCCCAAGCCCCGCGCTGCGCCAGTTCAGTAGGCTGCGGATGTGGCTGGACGCAGCGACGCTGAATTGGACGCCTTGGTTGAGCAGGCCATTGTGGACGCCTACGACGAGGACGAGCAGCTCGCCGGCTTCCACGTCATGATCGAGGACCATCTGGCCGTCCCGTTCCAGACCACCGTCCTGGGCGCCGAGGTGACTGTCACCAAGATCGACCTGCTATCGGGCAGCGGGATTGTCGCGATCTGCTCTCGCGGGAAGCATCGGCAGGCGATCGGCATCCTGGATCTGCCGCTGCCAGCCCCGCAGCCTGCTGGCGCCGAATGGATCGACGCCTACCGGCACTGGGCCACCTGACGACAGCGAATATGAGCGAGTATCAGGATGACGAGTTCGTAGCCGTCGGCCAGCCGTTGGGCGAACGGCCAGGCTGACCGCTGTAAGAAGGACCAGCGTGGCGAGGCGCGCACGGGAGGTGGTCCCGGGGTGGCGGCGGAACCGCTACATTGCGCAGGTGTCTTCCAAGAAGCGGGGTTCCCGCACGCGCAAGGTTCACCGTCAGGGACTCAGCGGCAACCCGCAGCGCCGCGCCCAGCAGCTGGATCAGCGGGCACGCCGGGACCTGTCAGTATCCGGGCACGGGCAAGCGGATCCGGGCCGGGCGGCGGCATTCCGGGAACTGGCTTATAGCCTGGCTGGCGGGGCGCTGCCCGAAGCATGGTGGCGGGATTCTCATGAGCGCATTCTCGCCCGGGCCCGCGCCCTCACCTGGCCGGCTCGCCTGGCCAGTCTGGAGACGCAAGCCTGCCAGATCGTCGGTGACGAATTCTACGATCGCCTGCGCTCGCCCGGAACCGGTCTTCACCCAGCCCAGTGGCTGCGCGCACTGGCTGAGGAGACGGGGGCAGCGTTGCGCGCGACACTGGCCCGGTGCGGCGATGACTGGCAGAAGCTTTGGGCGCTGCTATGCGGGCTGGCCCTGATGGCACCCCGGGCGCCTGCCGACGCGGCGGAGGAGCCCGTCCGCGAGAAGTTCCCGGAGTTCCCCGAGATCAAGGACCCCCTGGAAACCGCGCTGGCCGAGGCAGAGAGGTTCGCCAAGCTAGCGGCGGACCGCGAAGTGCAGCCCGGCCCCGGCCACCTGACCGACGGCTGGCGGCCGGCCGGTGAGCCCCTTACTGTCTGCGACGTGTACGGCAGCCGTCGCCTGGTGTTGGCTCCCTTCCGTTACGACGGCGGCGCGCCGGATCACTGGTATGCCTGGGACATCGACTTGTGCTGGATCGACGTCGTCGTCGGCGCCGGCGTTTTCGCCTCGGCCGAAGACGCGCTCAGTGAATGGCGCGAGGCCGTCGGCCCCGCAGCCTCCGGGGCCGTGCTGTCCTCGTGCCCGCCAGGGCTGACCGCCCNNCTACCGGCTCCGGCGCCGCGCCCGCGAGCTCACCGAATCAGCGGAGGCGGCAACGGGCTCATCCCCGTTCGATGCCGACCACGCGCCTGAGGCGTTCCTGAACTGGTACGCCACCCGGCACGATGACGGGGCCGGGGCAGTGACCGAGGCCGCGGCCATCGTGCATGAAGAGTGGGGACCGCACGAGTATCCAGACGAGCGCTCGTTTTGCGCTTGCTCGCCGCACCGTATCGAGATGGCGGCACACCTGATCCGCGGGTCCTACCTTGCTGACTACGCCAACCCGGCGCTGCGGCTGCTGCCAGAGTGGACGCAGTGGTGCATCGAGCGAACCGGGCTCGACGGTGACGCCGCCGCCCGCTCCCGCCAAACGGCCCGCTTGGCGGCTTCAGCGCTCGTTCACGACGAGGATGACGAGCCAGCCGCCGAGGACGACAACGCGCCATTCCGCCGCCAGGAGTGAACCGGGCAAAGCGGGAGGCGCTGCCGTACGCTCTCAGCCGGGAGCACATAGGAACCCGGCGTCTCGCTTTCAAGCAACGCGNNCGGTCCAGGCCAGGCCGACGGTGAGATGGCCCCACCGGGCGGCGTGGCCAAACGCGCCGCCCACTGCGAATTGCATCGGGCCGAAGGAGGGGAACCATTCGAGGATGGGCTTGCTGGCGATCGGGTTGCCGAGCGGGTCTTGCAGGAAGGTATCCGTCAACGAGCCAACGATGATCAGAAAGAAGCTTCCAGGTTGCCTTTGACCGGCGGTGACACCGGGCAGCCGGATGGTGCGCGGCAACAGCGGTCAATGCAGCAGGGCGCTCCACTCAGGCATGAGGTCAAGGAGTTCGACGGCGGGTAGCTCGATGTCGAGCTTCGCGCAGTCGCGCACCACAGCAGATGCGCGCTCGGCCGCGTAGTCCGGGGCGTACTCCAGCAGCGTCTCGGAGTTGCCGTCGCGGCAGTGATACAGGCCGAGCAGAATGCCCGCAGCGAGTTCGGCGGCTGCGGATCTCATGCCGAGGCCAGCCCGGCGGTGAAGGTCGTCGAGGAAGGGCTGCAGGGCCTCGTCCAGGATCTCGTCGGCGGCTTCAGCCGGATGGACGTAGCCTCGGCCCGGCCGGTGGCCGGCCCGGGTGTTCAGTTCCTCGATGTCCCGGCCCTGCAGGGCGCTTTCGACATCCTCGGCGACAGCCACCCGGTCAGCGCCGGTCATGACCTGGACGGCGTAGGCTTCGGCGGGCTCGCGCAGGTCCGGCCGGGCAGCGAGCAGTTCATCGAGCACGGCGGCTTTCTCGGCCGCGGACAGAGCCTCCAGCGCCGGCCTCTT
>DPMS01000053.1 GCA_003541285.1 Actinomycetota bacterium | reverse complement strand
CCTGGACGCCGCAGGGGACCGCCTGGTTGTGGGCTGCGTCTTCGAGGACCAACCGCTCGGCGGGCACCTCGCCAGCGGCGATCTCGCTGCGGGCGTGGCCAGGCGGGGATGCATGGCCGTGCGGAGCGGCAGAGCCGAGTCCACGGCAGTGCCCGGGGTGTCCCCGGCTGAGGGCCTTTCCAGCCTGGCAGCGGCTACCCATGCCGATCTGGTGGTGGTGGGCTCGGCCCGCCGGGCGCTGCGGGGCCGGCTGTTGCGCGGCAGCACGGCCGACGGGATGCTGCGCCGCGGTGTCTGCTCCGTGGCGATCGCGCCTTCCGGCTACCGCGGCCACCACCACCGGTTCCAGACAGTCGGCGTCATCTTTGACGGAACGCCGCCGTCCCGCGCAGCCATCCACACTGCCGCCGCGATCGCGCTCGCCGAAGGTGGGGTGGTCCGGGTCTATGCCAGCGCAGGGGTGCTCCCGGGAGGTGACATCCAGGAAGTCCTCGCACCGTTGCTCGGCGGTGCCACCCTCCAGGCCGCCGCGCCGGTGCGCGCGGTCACTGCCGACTCCAGGAAGATCCTTGACCTCGTGATCGTGAGCATTTATGGGCGGTTCCGCCTGCCCGGGTTCGGGCGCCGCCAAGGTGGACGCTGGATCCGCGCGTGCCGGTGTCCCGTGCTCGTTCTGTCGGAAAGTCAGACGGTGGCTGGGGACAGGGCACCTGCGGCGGACCGGGAGGAGGCCACCTGGTGACGTCCGTGTTGCCTCTCTCCCTGACCGCGCCGCGGGCACCGAGGCGTCCGCCAGCGCAGGGCCTGAGCAGCGCGGAGGCGCAGGCGAGGCTGGGCCAGTTCGGCCCCAATCTCCTGGCCGAGGCAGCGCGCCCGCACTGGCTGGCGCGCTTCGCACGCAACTTCACCTACTTCTTCGCGCTCCTGCTCTGGGCGGGCGCGGGACTTGCGTGGCTGGGCAAGCTGCCTCAGCTCTCCGTCGCGATCGTGGCAGTGATCGTGATAAACGCCGTGTTCAGCTTTGTCCAGGAATATCGGGCCGAGCGTGCCATCGAAGCGCTGCGGCGCATCCTGCCCCAGCGCGCGTCCGTTCGCAGAGACGGACGCCCACGCGAGGTCGGCGCGCAAGACGTGGTGCCTGGCGACATCCTCCTGCTAGCGGCGGGCGACCGCATCTGCGCTGACGGGAAGCTGGTCGCTGACGTTGAGCTCAAGATCGACATGTCCACGCTGACCGGAGAGTCACGCCCCGTCCGTCGCCACCGGACCAGGGTGGCGGAAGCTGACCAGGGGGTCGATGCGCCCAACCTCGTGTTCGGCGGCACCTACGTGGTGGCCGGCACCGGGGAGGCTCGCGTGACGGCCACCGGGATGCGTACAGAGCTGGGGCGCATCGCCGAGCTCACGCAACGGGCAGAACGGCGGCCGAGTCCGCTGGAGCTGGAGATGGGCCGGGTGACACGCCTTGTGGCGATTCTCTCAGTGTCCATCGGTGCTGCCTTTTTCCTTGTGGCAGGGCTGCTCGGGATGAGCATCAACAGCCGGTTCGTGTTCGCGATCGGTGTGATCGTGGCGCTGGTGCCCGAAGGGCTACTTCCGACGGTCACCTTGTCCCTCGCGCTTGCCACCCAGCGCATGGCGCGCCGCAACGCGATCGTGCGGCGGCTTTCCTCGGTGGAGACCCTGGGTGCGACGAACGTGATCTGTACCGACAAGACAGGCACGCTGACCGCCAACCAGATGACGGTCAGGCGGATCTGGACGCAGGGTCTGGAGCTGGAAGTGGACGGGGTGGGCTACGCCCCGGCTGGCGCCGCGCGGATCCGTCGCGGGACCCTGGACCAGTCCGCTGTCGAGGAAATCGCCCGCGCCGGGGCACTCTGCAACGACGCCAGCCTCGAGGAGCGCGAGGACGGCTGGCACGTGATCGGCGATCCCACCGAGGGAGCGCTGCTGACCCTTGCCTACAAGGTCGGGCTTGACCCCGCCCGGGAGGCACACCGGCTCCCGCGCCGTGCGGAGATTCCCTTCGACTCGGCCAGGAAGTGCATGACCACATTCCATGACACTCCCGGGGGGCTGACCGCCTACGTCAAGGGGGCGCCCGGATTGCTGGTCTCCCGGTCGACACTGGACGAGCGGAGTCGCGCGGAGGCGCTCGCCGCGGCCGAGGCCCTCGCGAGGGACTCGCTGAGAGTGCTCGCGATCGCCCGCCGGACCGGCTGCGCGGCGAATGACCTGTCCACCGGTGAGGTGGAGCAGCGGCTTGAGCTGCTCGGGCTAGTCGGCATGCACGATCCGCCGCGCCCCGAGGTCGCCGATGCCGTGCGCAGCTGCCGGAAGGCGGGAATCAAGGTGATCATGGTTACGGGGGATCACGGGATCACCGCGGAGGCCATCGCGCGGCGCATCGGGCTGATCGAGGGGTCCGCGCGGATCCTCGAAGGCGCCGCGATCGATGACCTCGACAATGCTGGGCTCGTCACTGCGTTGCTGCGCCCCGACGTGCTAGTCGCGCGGGTGACGCCGGAGCAGAAGCTCCGGATCGCGGAGGCGCTGCATGCCAGCCGGCAGGTGGTTGCGATGACCGGCGACGGCGTGAACGACGCCCCAGCCTTGCGGGCGGCGGACATCGGCGTGGCGATGGGGCGCACCGGCACCGACGTGGCGCGCGAGGCATCGGACATCATCCTGCTGGACGACAACTTCGCCTCGATCGCCGCCGCCGTCGAGGAAGGCCGCACGGTCTACGACAACATCCGGCGCTTCGCCCAGTATCACTTCTCCTCGAATGTCGCCGAACTCCTCGCCTTCCTTGTCTGGGGCCTCAGCGGCGGAGTTGTTCCGCTCCCGCTCGTCGTCATGCAGGTGCTGGCAATCGACCTGGGCACTGACCTGCTGCCCGCCATCGCGCTTGGCGCCGAACGTCCCGAGCCAGGGGTGATGTCACGGCCGCCGCGGCCGCGGCAGGAACGGCTGCTTAACCGGCGCGTGCTCGGGCGCGTCTTCGGGTTCGTCGGCCTGCTGGTGGGCGTGGCCGGGCTGGCGAGCTTCTTCGCCAGCTACCTGCTCGCGGGCTGGCAGCCGGGAATGGCGCTGCCAGCCGCCGGGGCCAGCTATGTGCAGGCGACGGCGATGACGTACGGGGGGATCGTCATGGGCCAGGTAGGTGCCGGCCTGGCCTTCCGCACCAACCGGGACTCGGTTTTCCGCATCGGCCTGCTGTCCAACCGCTTCCTGCTCGTCGGCATAGCGTTTGAGCTCGCCTTGCTGATAGCGCTCGTCTACGTTCCGGCCTTCCAAGGCATTTTCCACATGCGAGCGTACGATCCGAGAGCCTGGCTGCTGCTAATCGTCTGGCCAGTGTTCGTGTTCGGCGCAGAAGAAGCGCGCAAGGCTGTCTTCCGGCGGCTACGGGGGTGATCGGATGCGTGTCGTGATCCTCGGCGCGGGGCGGCTTGGCCGCGTGCTCGCGCTCGGCCTGCTGCAGGCGGGCCACGAAGTGCGCCTGCTTGAGCAGCGACGCGAGCTGCTGGCGGCGCTTCCCCCCGGATTTGAGGGACGAGTGATCCATGGCTCGCCGTTGGACCGCGCGACGCTGGCAGACGCGGTAGCCGGATGCGACGGGATAGCTGCCGTTTCCCCCGACGACTGCCTGAACGCAGTCGTCGCGCTGGCGGCACGCCACGAGTTCCACGTTCCGTCCGCCATTGCCGTGATCGGGAACCCCCGCCGGGCCGAGGCGCTGAGCGGCCACGGCGCCTACGTGATCTGCCCGACCACGCGCACCGCCCGCGATGTCCGGCTGGCGCTCGATCGTTCGGGGGTGGCAACCGAGCTCGTGCTCGGCGACGACCTGGCGGTCTACCGGACCGAAGTGCCACCCCGCCTCGTCGGCCGGACGCTCGCCGAGCTGCAACGGCCTGGTGAGCTCGCACCGCTGGCGCTGGAGCGCGCCGGGCACACGCTGATGGCGGCGCCCAGACTCACCGTCGCCTACGGGGACGTGCTGCATGTCCTCGCCCGCTCGCGCGACGACGTCGCGGACATGGTGAGGCCCTAGATGCGAATTCTGGTCTGCGGGGCAGGCGCCACCGGGATGCACGTGGCGCGTGTGCTGTCCGAGGTCCACCACGTCACCATGATCGAGGGTGCTCCTGAGCGCCTCCCAAGTGGGGATAACGCTTTCAGTGTCCTGCTCGGCGACGCTGCCGACCCGGGCGTGCTGGCCCGGGCGGAGGCGGCCGACACCGACGTGCTGATCGCCGCGACCGGCCACGATCAAACGAACCTGGTCATCGCCAGGCTTGCCAAGCAACTCGGTATCCGCTGGGTAGTCGCGCGCATGAACGACCCCGAACACGATTGGCTGTTCACCCCGGAGGCCGGCGTGGACATCGCCGTCTCCACCGGCGCACTCGTCGCACGGCTGGTCCAGGAAGAGGTGACAGCCGGCGATCTCGTCACACTGCTGCGGCTGCGTGGCCCTGGCGTGGCCGTGACCGAGACGGCGCTCCCACCCGGTGCGGGGGTCGCGGGCCTGTCCGCAGGGGAACTGGAGCTGCCGAGCGGAACCGCCCTCACCGCGGTGGTCCGCGACGGCCACGTGCTGATCCCCGAACGGGCTGGGCGGCTGGTTGCCGGAGACGTCATAGTTGCGCTATGCGAACCAGGCCGGGAGCACGTGCTGCACCAGCTGCTGACTGGCGGGGTCGCGGACTAGTTACCCTTCCTGCTTGGCCAGGCCACTGCGGAGCCGCGCAGGCTCCCCGGTCCTGGGCGATCAGCGGCTTTCGATCGTGCTGCGCCGATCAGCACGAGGAACGCGATGCCCGCGCCGACGGCGCCTATCCATGCACCCAGCCACCGGCTCCTGCGGTATCACGCCGAAGCTGACCGGAAACCACGACGGACGGCAGTAAGGCCACGGAGCAGTACAGCAGGCGCCGGGCAACCAGCCCAGCACTCCGCCAGCTCGCCGCCGACCGCGCCGCCCTGGCGGCCCAGTCCCCCACCGTCCGACTGGACCGCGCGGCTGCCAGGGCGCTGCAGCGCAGCCTGACCCCCTCGGCGCTGCCCGCGGTCGGCGGGCTGGAGATGGCCGCCCGCTACGTTCCGGGCAAAGGGCATGTGGGAGGCGACTGGTGCGACGTGTTCATCCTCCCCTCGGGCGAGGTGTGCACCGTCATCGGCGACGTGGCCGGCGCCGGCTTCAAGGCAGCGGTGATCTGGGCCGCATCCGCAGCGCGCTGCGGGTATACGCGCTGGAAACAGCCGACCCCGCCGACGTGCTGGACCGGCTCGACCGGAAATGCGGCACTTCGAGCCCGACGCGATGGNNTGGTCAGGCCGGCCCACCATCGTGACCATGCCCGCCGAGTCGACCTGGCCAACGCGCCCGGCGCGGAAAACCTGCTGGCAGCGATGCTCGGTCATGCCCCGCTGTTCGCGCCGGTCGTGAATCCATCCCAGACGTGATTGACCGGGAGGGTCACCTCAGGCCCTCTCAGGTTGTCACCCGTCCGGGGCGTGTGCCTGTCCCGCGGGCCAGGCGAGGCCGGCGAATGGTGCTTACCCCGGTCTCTGGCATGCCTCGTCGCCCCCCCACCGGAGGCTGTCGGCTGGATGACCGGGATCCAGCCTGTGTCGGCTGCTGCCTCGCTCACGGTGTTGCGGTCATCATAGGTGGCTGCGGTCATGAGGGCGGCCACGGTGATGGCCCGTTCCCTGTTCCATGGCACGACTGGATGCGTGGCCCGGAATTGCGGGCTGCTTTGCAGGCACGCCGGGCAGGCGATTCGGCCGAGAGCGTCTTCCCGCCAGCCGGCCGCGATCGCGCGCGCCCGGTTGTCGGCCTCGCCTAGCGCTGCGGGGTTGGCATGCCAGCTGATGCACGGAACCATCTGGCACCAGAGGATGGGCCTGCGGATCTGGTCGCCGATGACAGCGCGCACGGTGAAGCCAGCAGGGGAGCCTGACGCCGCGGCAGGCCGGGGGGCAGGCTCGGGGGGGCCGTCATATCCCGGTCCCGGATGGCCATGGTGGTGCGATTGCGCCGGCGGCGAGGCTCTTGGCCACCCCAGGTAGGGATGGGTGGGCGCGGCTTCGTGCCGGGGACGGGCACGGCTTTCAGCCCCGGGGAAGCCATCATCGCGCAGCTGCGCGAGCCGGGCTTCTGAGTCACGGGGCTCGGCGTGCGCGGGGGTGATTCTCGCTTCCATGCGCACAACCTCCGGGGTGCGCCTGCTCGTTGCCGCCACGCCCTGGGGTCTGGCGTGGCACACAGCGCACCAGTGGGCGATCACATAGCCCGGTCTGGATACCCAGCCTCCACGGCCCTAAGCATTCTTCGCGGAAATTTAGTCCCGGCTTAGCGCTATCTGAAGAATCGCCACTGTGCTGAATGCAGCAGCAACTTGACGTGCCGCCCGGAGTTCTTTCGCGGCAAATCAAAAGCATGTCTCACAGGTGGTGCCCCGGTGGAGACGGCAGCGAGACGGGACAGCAGCCCCCGCCTCCCTGCGGAACGTTGCCAGGCTCGGTGGCGTTGCACAAGAGCCCGCCGGGCAGGTTGGTGACGTGGCTTCCAGTGGCGGGCTGCCGCCCCGTCTCACAGTGATCCTCGTGATCAGCGGTGATTCCCGGGCAGCCAGTAGACCCGCAGCACCCGGCAGTCCGGTGCCCACCGGCCGGACAAGTAGATGCTGTACTCCGTCGCGGTCAGTTCCGCCTTGCCGTTCCTGATCACCATCCCGGCATTGCCCTGCGGCGAGGCCTGGGTCGCCCACCCCACCGGGATGCCGCCGGACATGAAGACGACGTCGATGCTGCTGATGGTCACAAACCCTGGTGCGCCTGCTTGGGGGGCACGCGTGTGCCGCACGTACAGGGTTGTGCGGACGTGCACAAGCGCAGTCGCGGAGCCGGGCCGGGTCTGCCACGTGGAGCAACCCGATGCTGCCACGGACGGTGGAGCCGGTACGACCGAGATGCCCACTGGTGCTGCTGGCCGGCTCCGGGTGGCCATGCCCGAGCCAGCATGGCACCCCGCCAGTCCGGTCGCAGCAATTGCCGCGATCACGCTGGTTACCCGTCTCATAAAGCTGCTACCTCCGGGCCTTGCTTGGGCCTGGCCCTGGTGGTGACCTTGACACCGCATCTCACGGAAAATCCCGGCCGGATAACCATCAGTATGACCTGTGCTGGGACCACGGCTCTGGCCCCGGACGCTGGCGCGGCGGGTTGGAGCCATGGCTGGCCTGCGTCCAGGGGTGGGACAGTGCCACGGGATGTGCCGAGTGCCCGCAACGCGGTCGCTGAGGCGTTCGACCTGCCCGCCGCGCGGCCGGGGCACGGGCTAACATTGCCGTTTCATCCCCAGGGTGGATCGATCGATGAGAGCGCTCCTGGTCACCACCGTCGCGACCGCGCTGATTGCCGCGGGCTGTGGCGGCGCCCCAGCGCTGCGGGTGCCCGGCGGGGAGCCCGCTGCCCCCGGAACTGACCGTGCCGCTCCGCTCACAGTGGATCGCCTCGATCATCATCGATGAGCGATCAAGTCCACGTTTCCGCAGGTCAGACA
>DPMS01000922.1 GCA_003541285.1 Actinomycetota bacterium | reverse complement strand
GCTGTCAAGGCCACTACAGAGTGCGGATGCACCGGCCACTGAGACAGAGATCAGTGCCAAGACCGCTGCCGCGATATAGGCACAGCTCACCCATATCTGCGCGGTCAATGCCTTTTCAGCATTGACCAGAAATCCGCGCCCATATCGGCGGAGTGTGCGCTTCGCCCGGATCGGATACTGATCACAAGAAGGACTCGTGAATCCACCGGCTGCGGCACGCGGCGCCGCGAGGCGGCATCCGGCATGGCACAACACCAGCGACAGACCCAACATGCACCATTCCTGCTCACACCACGCCTGCTGTCGTCCAGGTGTATTGGGTGCTGCAGTCTTTCGCGTCCTGATCATCTCCTCGATGTTCCCGGTCAGGGTTCCGGACGCACAGCTGGCTATGGCCTCATGTCCCGTGTGTGCTTCCAGGCTGGCGGCGTCCAGACCTGAGCACAGCGGTCGCCCGGCGGAACTCCACGGTGGCGTCAATGTCGGCTACGGTCAGCACCAGGTGGTCAAGGCGGTCGATGCGCACGTGGACGATCGCAGGCGGTGCTGTGACTGGGGCCGGGGCAGTGGATTCGGACTCTAGCGGCGTATGCCCGGGAAGGGCGGATGGGCGTCATGTGCGCCGGGGTCTGGTTCGATCTGGCGGGTGGCTGGCATGCCCTGGCTGCTTGGTTCTGCGGCGTTGTGAATTTCTGGCTTCGCGCTGCTGGTGCCGGTGGCACTGCTGTGGGTGATCCGCGGCGGCAGCGGCGGCCTAGGGGCCGGGCTGGTCACCGGCGTCATGATGGCCTGCACCGTGCTGGCGCAGCTGTCGATGCGCCGTGTGCTGGCCGGCCTGGGGTGGCGCTGGACGCTCGTGCTCGGGTCCGGCTTGCTCGGATTGCCCGCCCTGGGCCACCTGGCATCTGACCGGCTGTGGTCGGTCACGGCCCTGGCCGCGCTGCGCGGACTGGGATTTGGCGTCGTTACGGTTTGCGCAATGACCGCGTTCGCCGGACCCCGACGCCGCGGAAGGGCCATCGGGGCGCTCGGGCTCGCGACTGCCGCGCCTCAGGTGGTCCTGGTCCCGGTGGCGCCTTGGCTCGCCGAGCGAGCCGGGTTCGGGCTGGTTTTCGTGCTCGCGGCGCTGCCGGCGCTGGCCATCCCGCTGGCCTGGCCGATCGCGCGGGCGGTCGGCGACAGTGGCCGCGGCCCGGCCGACGGTTCCGGACCGGGCACCACCGCAGCGCTGTGGCGCGCGTTGTCCGGGCCGATCGCGGCACTGGTCGTGATCACCGCATCGGGCGGGGCCATTCTGACGTTCACACCGCACATCCTCGCCAGCCCGGCGCTGGGGTTCTTCGGGCTGCTCGCGTTCACCGGGGCGGCAGCGGCCAGCAGGTGGGCGGCCGGCGGGATCGCCGACCGTTTCGGGGCCGCAGCCGGGATAGCCCCGCTGCTGTTCACCGGCGCACTGGGCCTTGCCGCGATCGGGCTCAAGGCCGGCAACATTCACGACGCCCCGAGCCGCGTCCTGGTCATATCCGGCCTGCTCCTGACCGGGGTCGCCTACGGCGGCCTGCAGAACCTGACGCTGGCGCAGGCGTTTACCGCGGCGGGGGAACAGGTACGGTCCTCGGTCAGCATCGCGTGGAACCTGAGTTTCGACGCCGGGACCGGGCTCGGCGCGTTCGCGGCAGGCGCCATCGCCACTGCAACCTCGTACTCGACCGCGTTTGCCTTACTTGCGCTTGCCGTTGGCTTGGTGGGCGGCTTCTGGGCATTGCGGAGGCTGGCGCGGACACGGCATTAGGGCATCCATCCCCTCCCCGGGAGAGCTACATCAGCGCCAGATCGCGTATAGCCCGGCAAGGCGGGATGTAATCAGAACAACCCGATATGCGCGCTCATCACAGCCCAATCGGGAAAGCAGGACTTGCGACAGATCGGCGGCGATGCGCGCTTGGCACCGGCCAAGCCGGGTCACAGAAGGTGATCCCCATTGCTGGCCGGTCTCCGGCCGGATCGCCCGGCTCGGTATGACTGCCGGTGCGCGGTCCTGTGAACTACGTCCAGTGCAGCTCCGCCCTCTGGGCGGAGCTGCCGCTTCGGCCATGCGGCCCTCTGGGCCGCAATTGGATCGGCTACCGGCGCTGTGCCTTAATGTGGGCGGCCAGGCGGTCGAGGAGGAAGGCTTCGGTTCCGGCCAGGCCGACGGAGAAGAATATTGTGATTCCATCGGCCCTGGGTGTGGGGGCCTCGCCGGCGCGGACCGCTCCCAGGGAGACGAGCCGCTGGTGGTGCGGGGTACCGGCCAGCACATTTGGCGGGTGGTAGGCGCCGATCTGGTCCAGGGAGTCGGTGACCAGCAGCGACGCGGCACCGGGCAGGTCCAGGCCGAACTCGGCTCGGCCACGCTGTTTGGGGCCGAGGGTGGTGACGTAGGTGCCTGGGGCGATCCAGGCAGCCTCGATGACCGGGACCGGGCTGCTGGTAGCGAGGATCACGATCTGGGCGCCGTTGACGGCGGCGCGGGCGNNCGGGGGCGGGCCGGCACAGGCCAGTCACCAGGGGCTGCGCCCGGGCCGCGAAGGCGCTGCGGCGGGCCGGGTCCCTGGAGTACACCCGGACCTCGCGCAGGTCCCGGACGGCGGCCAGCGCCCACAGCTGGGTCCAGGCCTGGGTCCCAGCGCCGATGATGGCGGCGATCCCAGCGCCGGGCGGGGCCAGGGCATCAGCCGCCACCGCCCCGATGGCTCCCGTCCGGCGGGGGCCGAGTTCGCTGCCGATGGCGACCGCCCGGACCTGGCCGGAGGTCTCGTCGTGGACCACGACCACCTGGGCGCCGGGGCCGGCGGGGAAAGTGTCATAGGAGCGGTACCCGAACCAGGACCCGCGCAGGTGGCCGGCGGTGAACACCAGCCGGCCATCGCCGAGGTCCGCATGAATCCTGGGCGGCGCGGCCAGCTCACCTCGATGGCGGGCGTCGACCGCCTCGCCCGCCCACCGCACAGCATCAGCGGCGGTCAGCCAGGACAGCACATCACGGTCACGCAAGACCAATTCCACCAAGACATCCTCGCGCACGACCCTCCGGCCGCGACATCCGCCCGGAGGCAGCGGCGGCCGCCAGGCTGACACCAGCAGCCGGGCGCCAGATGCCCGACCTTGAGCCCTCGCCCGCCGAATGACCATCCGGGCGCGGCACGAACAGCCAGCTGGGCGATAACGCCGTCCACGCAGAACGACCCGTTCCACGCGTCCTGGCTCAAAGATGCGGCGATTCCCGAAGCCGGGCGTAACGGCGGAAGTGCGCGCGCCGACGAGGCCCTGGGATGATCACTCATCGTGAGACCAAGGCGGCGACCCCTCCAGATTCCAAGTGCCGGATACGTGCGCGGGGCCTGCCAGGCTCCCCTCGTGGGTGCTGCAGCGTTATGCGCGCCCGGGAGCGGGCAGCCTGCTTCGGCTGCACCGGCCGTCGCGGGTCACGTCATCCCGTCCGCTTGGCGCCTTGCTGCTGGACGCCGCCGCTCAGGAACGGCCGTCCTGCATCGCGCGCTCGGCCGCCTCGGCGGTCTCACGCGGGTTCTCGATGCGCACGACGCCGTCATTTGGTGGCTCGCTGTGGTGGGTGGTGGTGTAGAAGCGCACCTCGTGCCCGTCGGGGTCGTGCAGCTCGGGCAGGATCCAGCCGATCGTCGCGAAGTGCACTCCGGCGTGCGGCTCGCCGAGCGCGGTGAGCCGGTCCGCGAGGTCCTCGATCGCTTCCTTGGACGGGACGCCGATGGCGAAGTAGTCGAAGCCTGCCGCGGCTTCGGCGCGTGCTGGGTCGAGGCGCAGCGCGAACTCTGGGCCGCCGTTGGGGTGGCGCATCGCGATGCCCATGAGCGTGCCCTGCTCGGTGAACTCGATCGCGGCCCGGTAACCGAGGCGGGATTCGTACCACGCGCGCGACCGGGCGAGGTCGCGAACCGGCAGCTTAACGTGGTGGATGCCGTCCAGCTGTGGCGCCGTCATGGGAACCCCCGGAAGAGTTGATGCAGTAACACTGCAATATTGCAGTTATGCTGCATCGTATGCCGAAGACTGTCAAGCCCGCCGGGCTGCGGGCCGCCCGTGTCCTGGAGAACGAGGAGCGCATCGTGCGTGCTGCGCGCGAGCTGTTCGTCCGGGACGGCTACCGGGCCACCACGCTCACCGCGGTCGCGGATGCGGCCGGGGTTGCGCACCGGACCGTCTACGTCCGGTTCGGCACGAAAGCGGCGCTGCTCAAGCGGGTGATCGGCGTCGCTCTTGTGGGCGACCTGGCGCCGATCGACGTGGTGAGCCGCGAGTGGTACCGCACCGCAACGACTGCGCCGACCCTGGAGGAGCGCATCGCGGCGTTCGCCAAGGGCAGCGCGCGGCTCGTGGGGTCCGCCGCCGACGTCATCGCCGTGGCCCGCGAGGCCGAACCGGCCGAGCCACTGCTGGCCGCCGCGGCGCGCGCCGGGCGGGCCGCCACCCGCGACGCCATCTGGACGTTCTGGACGCGCGCGCGCGACGACGGGCTGCTCCCCACCGGGTGCGACCTGACATGGCTGGCCGATACAACCAGCGTGCTCGCGCACGCGGAGACCTACCTGCTCATGCGCGAGACGTTGCGGATGACCCCGAAGCGGTACGAGAACTGGCTTGCCACCACCTGGCGCCACATGGCGGCCGCCGCAACACAGAACTGAGCGCACGCGGCCTACCGTGCCCGGGTCTGCCCAAGATCGCGAACGGCCACCACCGCCGGCAACCGAGCACGTCTGGCTGACCTGGTGAGACGCCCGAACACGTTCGTATTCGCGGCTGCAACTCCCTGATTAACGGCTCCGCATCAGGCGGTTATGGCACTGGGGCAGGTGGAGAGCTTGCTCACAGCCCCACTCAGCCGTCAGGCCGATCGCCACCGTACGGCTCCCCGTGATCCTTGACGCGGTTCATGCTTCTGACCGGCCGGGCGCCGCCGTACTGGCCGGTGCGGGCGTGAGGGACAAGAAGTCCGCGACGTCAAGGATCCGCAATACCTGGCGCTCGACGGGACGGGTGATAGCGCGGCTCTCGTCGTGGAACAAGCGCGGAGAGGCCAGCCGGATGGTCTGGCCACGGGTCCGGAGCTCGCAGCCACCTGCGGCCAGAACGTTCTTGACCCAGTCCGAGTCCGGGCCGTACGTCAGCGCGACCACATACCCGTTGTCCGCGCTAAATACATTGACCGGTGTCTGGTAGCGCCGCCCGGAACGACGGCCACGGTGCACGATCACGCCAAAGCCAGGCATCCACGGCGCGACGTGCCGGGTCAGGCGGTTCAGCCCGGCCTTGTTCCATCGCCCGACCACCTTGGGTACCGGCACCTCAGCGCCTTCCTGCCGCCGGCATCCAACTCCTCTCCAGACCAGCATTCCACCCCAGCCAGGCGCTACTCCACCCAACCGCAACCAGGTGCAGCAGCAGTCGTGGCGGGCACGCAGATCGCCCAGATCTTGTACCACCGGCATCTCGAACTACATCGGGCCAAGCCCCGCCCCGAACGGCGGATAGTACAC
>DPMS01000796.1 GCA_003541285.1 Actinomycetota bacterium | reverse complement strand
GCCACCGCCGCCACCGCCATGGCCAGCAGGGAAGGGAGCCTCAGTGCTACCGCGGAGGTGCCCAGCAGCATGATAACGACGTGCATGAACACGTAGTACAGGTTGTTGACGGCATCGGTGGTGGGAAGCATCGCGAGGACCTTCGGCAGCGAACGGTGCGCCGCGTCCAGCGTGTATGCCTCATCACGCCACAGCGACACGCGTCCCAGGTCATACCCGTCCACCAGCAGCAGGACGATCCCCGGCAGCAGCAGGGCGGCCCAGGTGGCGAACCTGCCCTGACGCTGGTGACGGTGTGATTGCTGCTGTGTGCTCCCCCGACGGGCCAGCCCCGGCCTGACCATGCCGCTGTCATACCCAGCGTCTGCGCCGGGCACCTCACGTACGTCGCCAGGCATGCCTTCCCCGGTCCGGCCATCACGCCCGGCGTGCCGGCCTTGGCTCACTTCCGGTGACTCCTGGCACGCCGCCGCGGCACCACGGACTCGGCACTGAGGCTAGCCGCACGCTGCGCGAATACCCCAGTGCCTGGCTAGACATAGGGAAGTCATGGCCAGAATATTACCTATGTGACCCATAGCCGGGCAGTGCCGGACTAGGGCGAGAACAGCCGGTCACAGACCCGCTCGCCGGCCTTTCCGTCGTCGAGTGGGCAGTATTTCGCGGCGAACGCCTCGTACGCTGCGCGGTATCCGCCAGTCACCGCATCGGGATCCTTCACCGCCGCGAGCACTTCCTCCGATGTGGCCAGCAGTGGGCCGGGCGCCTCCGCCTCGAAATCGAAAGAGAATCCGCGCAACTGGTCGCGGTAATGCGACAGGTCGTAGGTGAAGAACACCATCGGCCGGCCGGTCGTGGCGAAATCGAACATCACCGAGGAGTAGTCCGTCACCAGAACGTCGGTGATCAGGAACAGTTCGGTGATATCCGGATAGCCCGTCACGTTGATCGCGAAGTCGCGCCGCGCCGCCTGCTGCACGTCGTTCGCCAGGTGATGGTGGCCGCGGATGAGGACCACGTGATCGGGCCCGAGTACCTGCCAGGCCCGCTCCAGGTCGAGCCGCAGGTCGAAACGGTAGCGCCCGTTGGCGTAGAACTGATTGTCACGCCAGGTCGGCGCGTACAGCACCACCCGCTTACCAGCGGGAATGCCTAGCTGTTCCCGGACCTGCGCGGCAGGTGCCTCGCTGGTGTGCAGGACGTCGTTGCGCGGGTACCCGTACTCGCAGATCTCACCCTCGTACCGGAACGCGCGCCGCAGGATCGGCGTGCTGAACGCATTCTGCGACAGCAGCATGTCCCAGCGGGCGACGTCGTTGGCCAGGTGGTCGAAATAGGCGGTGCCGCTGACGAACTGCGGGCGCTCGACGTCGAACCCGATCCGCTTCAGCGGGGTACCGTGCCAGGTCTGCAGATAGACCTGGCCCTCACGCTTGCGGAAGTACGGCGGCATATCGTCGTTGGAGATCACATACCGGCAGCGGGCAAGCGCCTCGAAATACTCCTCGGTGCCGGACAGGACCGCCCGGCCGCCCGCGGGGACCATGGTGGCGTAGTCGTTGACCACCCAGATGTGCTCCCGGTCGTCACCCCGCCGGCGCAGCGCCCCGGCAATGCCGAGCGGGTTGTCCGTGCACGCCTTGCCTTTCCAGGACACCATCAGCACCGCGTCCCGCAGCGGCCGCCGGGACTGGATCGGGTAGACCGCCCGGCGCAGCACCCGGCGGTTGAAGTTGCCCTGCTCGGACAGGCGCAGCCGGGGCTCGGCGGTCAGCAGCGGCGAGTCGTACCCAGCCGTGGTGAACGCGTACAGCTTCGGCCCTGCCGTCACCTTCTTGTGCGAGATCTCCGCCAGCCGCGCGTGGTCGTGCGCGACCGGGGTGATCTGCCCGCCCGAGCCGGCCCGGGCCAGGAAGTCCCAGTGACCGTCATGCAGGGGCAGAGCCACCCCGAACGTGGGCATCGCGCCCACGTCGATCCGCGCCGAGAAGCGCTGGGCGTCCCGTCCGCACGTGACACCGAACTCCTCGCCGCTGTCGCGGCGGCGCAGCACAAGTTCCAGGCTGCCGGTGGCCGCTCCCAGGTAACTGCCCCGCAGGAGCAGGCTGCCGTCCTCGGTCCAGGAGTGCTCGTCGATCACCGGCTGCGGCAGGCGCTCGGCGAGCATGACGTTCCCATGCCGGGTCCGCTCGACCGCCACCTCACGCTCGCCGTGGGCGTACCGGGCCTCGCTCACCCCGTCCGGGAACGTCACCGGGATCCGGCCCCGGCCGGCCGGCTTGACGTAGAGGTCCCAGTAGGCGGCATCGCCGAGGCTGGTGGCCACCAGCTTGTGCCCGGTGCTGTCGGCCGTGGCGGGCAGCGCCGTCAGCGGGATCTCACCCCGCACCCGGACCTGCGGGCGGTCGCCCCCCACTGTGGCCGGGAACGTCTGGATGGCCCGGCCGCCCTGGCGGACCAGCACGAATTCGGCTGACGGCGGGACCGGCGTGCCCTGCTCCACGTCCAGGCTGGCTTCCAGCGCGACGGCGGGCCCGGACTGGGTGAAGGCGGCCAGCCGGGCCGGGGTGCGCACCACGCCCACATGCAGATGCCGGCCCACCCAGGTGGGACGGACCTGCAGGCCCGGTGCGGGCTCCAGGAAGCCCGGCCGCTCCGCGTCACCACCCAGCGCGGGGCTGTGCAGCCGGGCGGGCCGCCACACTCCGTGCCCGCGGACGAGGATGAAACAGTCCCAGCTGCCGGTGAGCCAGCGCCCGGCGACCCGGAACCAGCGGGACGAGATCTCGCAGCGGAATCCGGCCCAGGCGTAGTCGTAGCGGTCCTGCAGGGACAGCGCGGTGGCCCGGGGGTGGCGTGAGGAGGTGGCGAGCGCCACGATCGGCGGCCGGAACCGGGCCCGGGGCCGCAAGATCACGATCTTGTTGGTGTACCGCCGCCTGCTGATGTCGATGGACGGCACATACGCAAGCCCGGAGATGACCAGGTTGCCGCGCTGCCACCCCACGTGCTCCACCTGCACATGGGGGTCCAGGTCCCGCCAGTAGGGCCGGTAGACGCGGGCCGGGATCTTCAGGTCACGATCATTGCGGAACGGAAGATCGGCGGCCAGCCTGCCCCACCGCCGGACCACCGGGATGGTGGTCACCTTCTGATCGAGCTGCCAGGTGAGGTAGCCGAGCAACTGTGCCCGCATCCGGTTGCGGGTCAGGTAGTAGGCCAGCTTGTGGGTGGCCGGCAAGGTGCGCAGCACCCGCGGGTGGACCTGGTCGAGGTAGGAGTTGACCAGGTCGAAGTACTCGGCCAGGTAGGCGCCGGTGACCCGGTACAGGTCGCGCACATACAGCCAGAGGTCGTTGACCAGGGCCTTGCGCTGGTGCTGGCGCAGTGTGCCGGCCGGCGCGTGGGCGCGCAGGAAGTCGTCGATGGCCAGCAGCGCGGTGATCCGGTCGCGCAGGTTCTGGATGTCGGTCCGGTTCTGGGTGATGGACAGCTCGCCGGCCTGGCGTTCCCGCCAGTAGTAGATGTAGTCAGGGATCACGTCCACGGCCTTGGCCAGGACGTGCGCCCTGGTCATGAGCTGCAGGTCTTCCCAGACCATCTTTTCCGGGTAATACAGCCCGTTGGCGTCCCAGAACGACCGGCGGAACAGCTTGTTCCAGACCGAGATGTCATAGAGCAGTTCCGGTGCCTTGGTCACGTGCGTGCGGATCCGCCTGCCCTTGATCGCCCGGGCGTGCAGGGCGGAGGGGTTCACGCCTTCGGTGCCGATCCGGTTCACGGCGCCGGACACGAAGTCCGAGCCCGAGCTTTCCAGCGTGTGCAGCAGCACCTCGTAGGCGTGGGCGGGCAGCATGTCATCGGCGTCCACGAAGGCGAGGTACTCGCCGCGCGCCTGCTCGACGCCCCGGTTCCTGGCGCCGCCCGGCCCCCCGCCCCGGCTGCGGATCAGCGTGAACCTGGGGTCGGCGGCGGCCCACTTCCTGGCGACCTCGGGACCGGAGTCGGTGGACCCGTCGTCCACCATGATCACTTCGAGATCGGTGAACGTCTGCGCGGCGATGGACTGCAGGCAGTCGTCGAGGTCCTCGCCGTTGTTGTAGAACGGCACCACGACGCTGATGCGCGGTGCGCTCACCTGGCAGCTCCCTGCGCCCGCTCCCAGCCCAGCGCGACCGGGTCATAGCCGCGCTCGACGTAGATCTGGTGCCAGAGGGAGAAGACGATCAGCACCCACAGGTGGCGCCAGCTCACGCCGGGCTCACCAGCCCGGAACTGTTCCAGCAGTTTGAGCGCCGCCTCCCGGTCGATCCACTCCTGCGTCTGCGCCTCGCGCAGCACCCGGTCCGCGAACCCGTAGGCGTCGCCCTTGAGCCAGTGCCCGATCGGGACGGGGAAACCGAGCTTCGCGCGCTCGGCCGCCGCCTTCGGCAGCACATCGCGCATGGCCTGGCGCAGCGCGGCCTTGGTGGTGCCCGCGCCGATCTTCTCTTCCCGGGCCAGCCGGGCCGCGACCGCCATGACCTCCCGGTCCAGGAAGGGAACCCGCAGCTCAAGGCTGTGGGCCATGGTCATCCGGTCGGCCTTGACCAGGATGTCACCGACCAGCCAGGTGTTGATGTCCACCAGCTGCATGGTGGAAACGTCGTCCAGCCCGGTCTCCTCGGCCTGGTCGTAGATGGGGTCGGTCACGTCGTAGGGGCCGGCTGTGCCCGGCTGGGTGATCAGGTCGATCTGCTCGTCCACGAAGACGTGTGCGTTACCGATGTAGCGCCGCCGCAGCGGGGTGGAGGTGCGCTCCAGCAGCCCCCTGCCCTTGACCCCGGCCGGGATGAGGGATGCCGCCCGCTTCAGCGGGACCCGGCCCCACTCCGGCAGCCGCTCGCCTGCCCGCACCACGCCAGGCTGGTGGTAGATCGCGTAGCCGCCGAACAGCTCGTCCGAGCCCTCGCCCGAGAGCACCACCTTGACCTGCTTACTCGCCTCGCGTGCCACGAACCACAGCGGCACCGCCGCGGCATCGGCCATCGGGTCGTCGAGGTGCCAGATGATCTGCGGCAGGTGCCGGAAGAACTCCTCCTGGCTGATCAGGTAGGGGATCGACTTCACGCCGATCGCCGCCGCGGTCTCCTGCGCCCGGTCGATCTCGCTGTACCCCTCACGCTCGAACCCGACAGTGAAGGTGAGCAGGTCGGGCCGGTGCTCGGCGGCAAGGGCGCAGATCGCCGCCGAGTCGATGCCGCCGGACAGGAAGGCACCGAGCGGGGCGTCACTGCGCAGGTGCACGGCGATCGAGTCCCGCATCACGTCCAGGATGGCGCTCGGGGTGCCGTCGCTGGGCGCGCGGGCTGGCCGCAGGTCGGGCCGCCAGTACCGGTACACGTCCACCCCGCCGCCGGGGCGGGCGATCATGGCGTGGCCGGGCGGCAGCACCTGGATCGGCGGGGTCAGGGTGCCGGGCGGTGGCACGTACTGGAAGGACAGGTACCTACGCAGCTCGTCGCCGTCGAGCATGCGCAGCTCACCGGGATCGGCGAGGGACTTGCGCTCGGAGGCGAACCGCAGCAGCCGGTCCGCCATCTCCTGGCCGCCGCGCGCCATACCGGCCGCGGCAGGGCCCGCCGCCCCGCCCAGCCCGCTGCCGCCCTGCCTGCCCGGGCCGGGGTGGTCCATGGCGGCCGTGCCGCCGGGGCCGGCCAGGCCGCCGGGGTCGGCCGGGCCAGCCGCGTGCCGGCCTGTTACCTTCGGCCGGGGCGTGAACAGGCTGCCGGGCTCGCCGGCGCCTGCCTGCCCGCCAGCGCCGGCCCAGCTGCCGTCAGCCATCGGGGGCTGGCTGGCCCAGGCATCGGGCGCGGCTGACCGGGCCGCGTGCCGCCCGCCGCCGGCCGGGCGGCTCCAGGCGTGGACGGCCCCGGTGTCGAGGCGGTAGTAGAACGGCTTGATGCCGAACGGGTCCCGGGCGCAGAAGAGCTCGCGGGTCCAGGTGTCCCAGATGGCGAAGGCATACATGCCGCGCAGCCGGTGCACGACGTCCTTGCCGACCAGGGCGTAGGTCTCCAGGAGGACCTCGGAGTCGCAGCTCGAGCGCAGGACCACGCCCTGTTCCCGCAGCTCCTGCCCGAGCTCGACATAGTTGTAGATCTCGCCGTTGTAGACCATCCAGTAGCGCCCGTCAGCGGAGCGCATCGGCTGATGGCCGGCCTGCGACAAGTCGATGATCGCCAGGCGCTTGTAGCCGAGTGCCACATCGTGGTCGGTGTAGAAGCCCTCGTCATCGGGTCCGCGGTGGCTGATCCGCTGGGTCGCCGTCGCAACCCAGGCCTGGTCCGGATCTGCCTCAAGGGCCAGTGCCAGGCTGCCAGCGATTCCGCACATGCACGTCCCCAACGGTGTCCGCGAGTTTCTGGGCACTGATCCTACGGTGGGGCCGCCAGTGGCGTGGCCAAGCCAGCCAGAGCGGTGTCCCAGCCGCGCGCAAGGCCACCCTCACTCGCCGCGCCACACCGGCGGGCGCTTCTCCGCGAAAGCCGCCACACCTTCCATGGCGTCAGCCGACGTGAAGATGGGCCCGACGATGGCGTTCTGGCGGGCAAACGCCTCGCTGCTCGGCCAGTCAGCCGACTCCACGACGATCCGTTTTGTCGCGGCCAGGGCGAGCGGTGCGTTGTGCGCCAGTTCGGCAGCGAGCCCGCGGGCCTCGGCCAGGGCCTCGCCAGCGGGCACCAGCCGGTTGATCAGGCCGGCCTGGTGCAGCCGGGCGGCCGGGAAGTGCCCGCCCGTCAGCGCGACCTCCATCGCCAGGTGGTAGGGGACGCGCGCGGGCAGCCGGAGCAGGCCGCCCGCACCGGCGACCAGCCCGCGGGTCACCTCCGGCAGGCCGAACGTGGCCTCCTCGCTGGCGACGATCAGATCGCAGGCGAGCGCAAGCTCGAAGCCGCCGGCCAGGGCGTACCCTTCCACCGCGGCGATGATGGGCTTGGCCGGCGGCCGCTCGGTGATACCACCGAAGCCGCGGCCACCGGCCATGGAGTTCTCCCCGACCCGGAAGCCCTTCAGGTCCATGCCCGCGCAGAAGGTGCCCCCGGCACCGGTCAGGATCATGACCCTGACATCGTGGCGGTCCTCCAGCCGGTCGATCGCCGCCGCGACCTGGACGGCGACCGCCTCGTTGACCGCGTTGCGCGCCTGTGGGCGGTTGATCGTGATAATCCCGGTCCCGCCGTCCACTTCCACCGATACCACGTCTGACATGCTGCTCGCCTTCCTGCTGGGCTGGGGCCACGGCCGCAGGCGGACAGCCGGCGCTGCACCTTTGGCGCATTCACGCGCTGGCCGTCCACCCCCGGCCGCGTTCTGTCCGGCTGCCCGGGATCACTTGGGCTGGAATCTGATGCCGCCGTCGAAGCGGATGACCTC
>DPMS01000929.1 GCA_003541285.1 Actinomycetota bacterium | reverse complement strand
GCCTGTCCCGCGCCGCCTGCCCCGGTGGCGCTACCGCGGCGAATACAGTTCTGCTGTCCTCAATGAGCCGGGAGCCCCCATGTGTGATGACCACAGCCAGCCCGCCCGGATTCCTCCTGTCCTGCATGAGGCCGGGCCCGTCGAGCAGATCGATCTGGAGCCGGTGGACTCGGTCGAGATCATGACGCTCATGGACAACCTCACCGATATCTTCATGCCCGACCAGGGGCCGGCCAGGCGGCCGGGCCCTGGCGGCATCCCGAACCGTTCCGCCGCGATCATGGCGGGCGGCGAGGCACCCGATGCGCTGATCGCCGAGCACGGGTTCTCGATGCTCGTCACCGTGCACAAGGGGGCATCCACGCGCCGGGTGCTGTTCGACGCGGGCACCAGCCCGGACGGCGTGGTGGAGAACATGCGGCGGCTGGACATCGATCCCGGCTCGATCGAGGCCATCGTCTGCAGCCACGGCCATTTCGACCACACCGCCGGCATCGAAGGCCTGATCAGGACCCTGGGCAGGGCCAACATGCCGGTACTCATCCACCCGCATTTCTGGCGCCAGCGCCGGGTGCTGCTGCCCGGGATCGAGCCACGGGAGATCCCCAGCGTCAGCAAGCGGGCGCTGGCGGACGCCGGGTTCACCGTCGTGGAACAGGCCCAGCCCAGTTTCCTGCTGGACGGCTCGGTGCTCATCACCGGCGAGGTGCCCCGGGTCACCGGCTACGAACCAGGCTTCCCGCCCCAGCAGGCCTGGCTGGGCGACCGCTGGGAACCGGACCCGCTGGTCCTGGACGACCAAGGACTGATCATCAACGTGCGGGGCAAGGGGCTGATCGTGCTGACCGGCTGCGGTCACGCCGGGATCGTCAACATCTGCCGCTACGCCCGCCGGCTCACCGGCGACCAGCCGCTGTACGCCGCCATGGGTGGGTTCCACCTCAACGGGCCCTTCTTCGAGCCGCTCATCCCCCGCGTCCTGGATGACCTGCACGCGATGAACCCGCAGGTACTGGTGCCTGCCCACTGCACCGGCTGGCGTGCCCAGCACGCCATGTCACGCAGATTCGGTGAGGCCTTCATCCCCAACACAGTCGGCAGCCGCTTCCAGCTCTGACCGGCAGCTCGCTGAAGTTTTCCGTGACCCCAGGTGATAGTGAGACTAGATCGAACTTATATGCGAAACTATCGGCTATGGCTGCGGAACCGATGCTTCCCCGCATAGATGAACCTGAGGGGTGGGACCGGCCGGGCCGGGGCCGGGCAGCCCGGGTGCAGTTCACCGATGGCAGTTGGCGCTGCGCCACGGTGCTCGGCTGGCGGCACCGCGAGGACCGCTGGTATGCCCATCTCCAGTGGCCGGGTGGCTCCAGCGACTGGCTGGCCTACGACCCGAAGTACATACGGCCGGAGTGAGCCGCCGCCGGGGTCAGCATCCCGGCCTGGCACAATTCCCAGCGGATCCGGGGTCGCCCCTGAGGGCCAGCCCAGCAGGCACCTTGGCAAACCAAGATCACGAGTTGTGCGACAGCCTCAATAGCGCACACAATCGTCCGCGATCATGCTGTTGGCAGTTGCCGGCCGGTGGCGGCGGCGAGAAGGTGTAATGCGACGGCGCTGATCTGGGCCGGTCCCGCGCCTGGCTCGTTCCAGTAGCGCAACTCTGTGTAGCCGTCCTCGTCAATGACGATCTCGGCCTCACGCTGACCGGGTGGATGCACGGTCGCGGTCAGGTCAAGCGTGCCGCGGGTGTCGTGGAGACGGGCGCTCAGGCCGTGGGCCGCGAGTTCAGCGGCGATGGCCCGCATGCGGGAGGCGGTTTCCTCGCCCGGTGTGAGCGGGCTGCCAAGGCTGGGGTCAGTCATGGTCACTCCTCCCCGTCCAACCGGTGTACCCGGGCCATCCCTTCTCCCGTATCCCCAGTGTCCTGCCTGGTAAACGCAGCCTACGGGATAGATGTTCAGAATGTCTAACCTGTCTAGCCTGTACCACCCGTCAAACACATCCTGGCAGGTCAACTAGTTTGACCGCGTGACGGTTGATCACTTCGACGCGACGCCGCTATACCTTCAGCTGGCGGCGATCTTGCGGCGGGCGATCGATTCCGGCGAACTGGCCCCGCGGCAGCTGGTGCCCTCGGAGTCCTACCTGATGGGACAGCACGGCGTCTCGCGCGGGACGGTCCGTCATGCCCTTGGCATCCTCCGGGCCGAAGGGCTGATCCAGACGTTCCCGGGCCGGGGCACGTTCGTCGCGGGCGGCTGAGGTGCGCCAGGCCAGCGCGCGGACCGGCGGAACGATTGCCGCCGGTGATCAGAGCTGGAGCGTGCCCTGGTGGAAGAAGAGCCGCCAGCCGACCGCGTCCCGGCGCCACACCGAACTGCGCAAGGTGAGGCCGCCAGGGCGGGAGACCTGGTACGTGAGCAGGACCACATCCGGCGCGAGCCACACCGCCGTCATGTCGTCGACCCTCACCTCATGGCCTGGGTCAGCCGTCACGGCTGGCACGATCGAGTCGCGGTCCCAGACCCGCCCTGAGGCGCCGAACTCGCGGAAGTCTTCGTGCAGCAACGCGGTGATCGCCGTAGCCGACGCCCGGACCTGCGGATCCAGGAGCCGCAATTCGCAGCCGATCACATGCTCCAGCTCGTCTTTGTCCGATGCCATCCGGTTCCCCTCCCCTCTCGTAACGCAGTGAGCGCATGCGGCTCACCCTGGTCAGCAGGCGTAGATGAGGACATTCCAGCCCTGGCCCAGTCGGTACTCTGCCAGGAAGGCGATGCCGCCGACCGTCCCATTCGTATAGCTGCCTGTCCCCGCACCCAGTTCCTTCTTCGGATGCCAGGTGATCGGCGGCAACGGGGCGGGGGCGCGGCCGCCGCATCCGCCGCACCCGCTCTGGGCCAGGCGGACAAACGTGGTCCACACGGTGAGCTCGGCTGCGGCACGGGAATCCGGCGCCGCCACAGCTACCGGCGGCATGACCTGGGCCTGGTCCCGCACGGCGCTCACATCGCCGTCGTACCGCGCGGCGGCGGGGCCTCCGTTGCCCAGGCACCGGAGTATCGCCTGCCCCTCCGGGCTGCTTCTGGGGACGGCCGGCGGGCTGTACCGTGCCGCACCCATCAGCGACAGCCGCCGCGATTCCAGGTCGTTGTAGACCGCCAGGACCGGGCCCAGCAGCCGGTGGGGTAGCCCGGCCGGGATGGCACGCGTCACGGCCGTGGTCTGCAGCTGGCCGACGGCCGCCTTGGTGGCCGGCTTGATGAGGATCCTCGTGGCGCCGATGTCCCCGTTCACGAGCGCCGCAGCCTGGTGCAGCTGGTTGTCGAGCTGCGCCGATGCGGCGAAAAACGCGGCGAGCCGGTCAGCCTCGGACGGCGCGGACGGGCTGGGGTTCCCCGTGGGCGCGATGACCGCCGGCGAGGACGTGGCGGACGGCGCGGTCCGGGTGGCGGACTGGGTGGCGGACTGGGCAGGCCGGGGCTGGGGCGGCTGAGTGGCCTGTCCGCAGGCGGCCAGCAGGGCAAGCATGACGTTCAGCGATAAGGGCAGGGCGACCCACCGGATAGGGCGGTTCACGAATTCCCTCCCGATGATGACGGCAATTCTCGGCATGACTTCGTCTACTCTCGCCGGGTTCAGCGTCCACGGCAGCGGGCGAAAGACCCGAGCTGACCTGTAATTGGTCCCGTGCCGTGAAGCAGGGGAATGTGGTTCAGCGCGTCCAGAAGCCGCAGGGGTCACGGCCTGGCCCGAAGCCCGCTGCCTCGGCCACCTTCATTGCCTCGCTGAATTTGTCGCCGACCCGCGCGGACATGTGGGCATCGCTGCCGAACGAGACGGCGGTGCCACCCTCCTGCCGCCACCAGGTCAGCAGCGTGACCGAAGCCATCGGGCTGTAGGTGTTGATCTCCAGCACCCGGTCCGACGAGGCGAGGGCGCGCAGCACTGCCCGGTACTCCTCCTCGAAGCCGTCCTCCGGATACGGGCCGGCGCTGACGGGCCAGTGCCGGCGCGGGTAGTCCACATGGGCCAGGACCTGGAACGCCTGACTGCCCTCGATGAGCTCGACCACCCCAGCGAAGTAGCGGCGCATCAGCTCGTCGGCAGGCAGTACCCGCAGCAGTGACGAGGCGTTGACCAGCCGGTTCTCCCAGGCGAGCGCGTGCAGCGAGCCGAGCACCCGGTCGAACGAACCTGCCGCCAGGACCGCGCTGGTACTGCCCGCGAAAAGGTGCGGCTCCCCCGCCTCCACCCCGGACATGACGCGCAACGAAGGGAACCGGTGGCGGCACTCCTCGATACTGGCGGCGTAGCCGGTGATATCCAGCGGCCGGATCGCATCCCACCATCCAGGCCTGACACCCATCGTGGCGATCGCATCACCGGCTCCGTAGTCGGTGAAGTCCAGGTGCTCGGTGAAGGCGATCCCGGGCAGACCCAGGTCAACAGCCCGCTGGCACTCCTCCACCATCGACGCGTGCCCGAACGTGTCATACGACCACTGCGAGTGGACATGATTATCAGCGGGCAGCACCCAGCGAGTATCCCAGCCCGTGGCCGGCACTGCGGCGCGGCGCCCGCTCATCGCCGCCAGGGCGGTCGTTCGCATGATCGGGGGGTGTTGCCGCCAGCCCTCACCGGTGGAAGGACGAGAGCAGCGGACGAGCCGATTCAGGGAAGCCGGTGACCACGGACAGCGACGTCGCGGAAGTGCTCCGGTTCGAGCGGGAGCTTCAGACCGCCGAATGCCGGCGTGATCGGGCACGCGTCATCGCATTGCTCGCTGAGCCCATGCTAGGCCGGGACCGCTCCGAATCGGCGGTACTTATGTCACGGCGAGTGCCATTTTTGTAGGGCCGGTGGGATTCGAACCCACACTGTCAGGATCCTAAATCCTGCGCCTCCTGCCATTGGGCTACGGCCCCAGGGGGTGAGCAGCGTTTTCGCCGGGCCATGCACGGCGCCGCGCTGGGTGGCGGCACGGCTGCCCGGTTCCCGCGTTTAGATGCCCAGGTCTTTTCTCAGCCGCTCGACATGGCCTGTTGCCTTGACGTTGTAGTACGCCTTGGCCACGACGCCGTCCGGGTCGATCACGAATGTGGACCTGATCACTCCCACCGTCACCTTGCCGTACAGCATCTTCTCCCCGTAGGCGCCGTAGGCCTCGTGCACCTGACGGCTCGGGTCGGACAGCAGCGGGAACGTCAGATGATCACGATCGCGGAACTTGGCCAGCTTGGCCGGCTCGTCGGGCGAGATCCCCAGCACGGTGGTCCCGGCGGCGGCGAGGGCGCTCAGGCTGTCCCGGAAGTCACACGCTTCCCTGGTGCAGCCAGGGGTCATCGCGGCCGGGTAGAAGTAGACGATGACCTGCTGCCCACGCAGCGACGATAGGCTCACCGGCTTGCCGTAGGCGTCGGGCAAGGTGAAATCCGGCGCCTTGTCACCAGGCGCCAGCTTGTGCTCGCTCACGCGTGCTCCCTTCGGGCGGACGCTCCTACCGTACCGGTGGCGGCGGCAGCCCCGGTGCCGATGGCCTGGCGCGCAGCAACCAATGGCCCAATGGCTACAGCCCGCATCCGGCCCCCCGTATAGTGTCGCAGGCCGACAGGGCATTTCCTCATGTCTAGGACCGGCATCGGGGATACGCCGGGTTTAGAGGAGGCTGCACCATGTTCTCGCGCACCGGACCTGACTCGCCGGCTGCCCTTTCCCGCATCCGCGGCCTGCGCCGGCCTGCTGCCCGTCCAGCGGCAGTCGTCGCGATCTGCGCCGCCACCGCCGTCGCAGCCGGCTGCTCGACCGGCGGAACCCCGTCAGCCACGGCCTCCCCCGCGGGAGCCGGGCACTCCACCACGGCTGGGCAGGGGAACTCAGGCCCGGCGGCCGCCGCGCTGGCGATCGCGGCCAGCCAGGCCAGCAAGGTCACGTCATACACGTCGACCATCTCGATCACCGCCACCGGCACCAATGCGTCGTCCCTGAACGGCTCGGTGGCGATGCAGACCAAGCCCACCCTGGTCGCTGATGAGAAGTTCTCCGGCAGCACCGCCCAGCTGCCGCTGCCGGGCGGCATGGAGATCATCCTCACCAGCAACACGATCTACATGAAGATGAGCGCGCTGGCCAAAATGGTGGGCAAGCCCTGGGTGAAGCTCGACTTCTCCTCGCTCAGGAACACCTCCGGGCTCGATCTGGCCTCGATGTTCCAGCAGTTCCAGACCAGCAACCCGCTGGCGGAAGCGCAGATGTTCGCGGCATCCACGGACGTGCACCAGGTCGGCACCCAGGTGATCAACGGGGTCCCCACCACCGAGTACACCGGCACCTACCACATCGCGGCGGGCCTGAGCCGGCTGTCCCCCAGCCTGCGGCGCATGATGGGGCCGGCTCTTTCCGCGTCGGGGATGACAGCCTCCCAGTTCACGATCTGGGTTGATGGCCAGCACAATGTGCGCAAGCTGGTGCAGACCGTGTCGGGGAACGGGACATCGATCACCACCACGATGCTGGTCACCTCGATCAACCAGCCAGTGCACGTCCAGTTGCCGCCCGCCAGCCAGGTGGCCACCATGCCGGGCCTCTGACCGCTGGCCGCCGTGCTGACCGCTGGCCGGGCACTGGCCCGCTGGCCGCCGTGCTGACCACTGGCCGGCCGGCTAACCGCCCAGCACGGCGGCGACGACCGGGGCAAGTGCGCGGAGCGCCTTGCCCCGGTGGCTGATCTTGTCCTTCTCCTCCGCGCTCATCTGCGCGGTCGTCAGCTCGGACCCGTCCGGCACGAAGATCGGGTCATACCCGAACCCGTTGCTGCCGCGTGGGGAGTCCGTCAGCCAGCCCTGCACGGTGCCTTCGGTGACATGCTCGGCTCCCGACGGCAGTACCAGCGCCGCGGCGCAGGCGAAGTGCGCCCCCCGCTGGCCGGCCGGCACGTCCCCGATCTGACCGAGCACCAGCCGCAGGTTGGCGACGTCATCCCCGTGCGGGCCGGACCAGCGGGCCGAGAGCACGCCGGGCATCCCGTTGAGCGCGTCGACGCACAGGCCGGAGTCGTCGGCGATCGCGGGCAGGCCGGTGAACGCGGCCACCGCCCGCGCCTTCAGCAGCGCGTTCTCCGCGAAGGTGCGCCCGGTCTCGGCCACCTCGGGCATCTCCGGGAACTCCTCCAGGTCACCGACCTCCACGCCGACCCGGGCCGCGGCCAGGATGCGGCGCAGTTCGGCCAGCTTGGCGGGATTGCGGGTGGCGAAAATGATCCTGGCCGCAGCCGTCATCGGGCGAGCGCCTCCTGCTGCAGCCGGGACAGGTCCGCGCACCCCCCGACCGCGAGATCCAGCAGCTGGCCGAGCAGTTCGCGGCTGAACGGTTCCTGCTCCGCCGTGCCCTGCACCTCGACGAAGCTGCCGTCCCCGGTACACACGACGTTCATGTCCGTCTGCGCGGCGACATCCTCCTCGTAGCAGAGGTCAAGCCGGGGCTGGCCGTCGACGATGCCCACGCTGACCGCTGCCACCGATGCCACCAGCGGATTACCTTTGCAGCGCTTGCGGCCCTGCAGCCAGGCGATCGCGTCCGCCAGTGCCACGTAACCGCCGGTGATCGCAGCGGTGCGGGTGCCCCCGTCGGCCTGCAGCACGTCACAGTCGATGATGATCGTGTTCTCACCCAGCGCCTTGGCGTCCACGCATGCGCGCAGCGACCTGCCGACCAGCCGCGAGATCTCCTGGGTCCGGCCACCGAGGCGGCCCTTGACCGACTCGCGGTCGCCGCGGGTGTTGGTGGACCGTGGCAGCATGGCGTACTCGGCGGTGACCCAGCCGAGCCCGCTGCCGCGCCGCCACCTCGGCACCTCCTCGGTCGCACTGGCGGCACACAGCACCCGGGTGGAGCCGAATTCGACCAGCACCGACCCTTCGGCGTGCTCGAGCCAGCCACGGGTCATCCGTATCTCGCGCAGCTGATCGGGGCTGCGCCCATCGGGTCGGGACATGCGGGCAAGCCTAACGGCTTCCCGGTGGCAGGGCCGCCGCCAGCCGGAGCGGGCCGCCGGACAGGAAGGGACCGCTACCGGACATATATGCAGGCCAAGGCCGCTCGTCCGGCCCGGGATCCCTTAGCAGGCGGCGCGATCGGGGGCGCCGGCCTCGATCCAGTGGTAGACGCCGCGCACGCCATCGGCCAGCGGGGTGAGCGCCCGCCAGCCCAGTTCGCTGGCGGGCCGGTCCACCGCCACCGCGCTGCGCAGCAGTTCACCAGGCCGGGTATGGGCGAACCTGGGTGTGAGCGGCCGGCCGCCGATGTCGCCGATGATCGCCACCAGGTCCAGCACGCTGACCTCGACCCCGGTGCCGATGTTCCAGGTGCCCGGACGGCCCCGGTCGGCCGCGGCGAGGAAGGCGTTCACCGTGTCACCGACATGGACATAATCACGGGTCTGGGCGCCATCGCCGTAGATGGTGGGTGTTCCGCCGGCCAGTGCGCTGGCGCAGAAAATGGTGATCACCCCGGCGTCACCGGCCGGGTCCTGGCGCGGCCCATACACATTGGCCAGCCGCAGCACCGAGTGGGACGTGCCGTGCAGCCGGTTGTACAGGCCGATGTACTGCTCGGCGCAGTACTTGGCGATCCCGTAGGGCGATTCCGGCAGTGGCAGCACATCCTCCCGCGACGGGATGGGTGCGTCCCGGCCGTATAGCGCCCCGCCGGAGGAAGCGAAAAGCACCCGTGCACCCACGCTGCGGGCGGCCTCCAGCACGTTCACGGTGCCCACGACATTGACCTGGGCGTCAGCGGCCGGGAAGTCCACCGACGCCCGGACATCGATCTGCGCCGCCAGGTGACAGATCAGGTCCGGGCGGGACGCCCGGACCACGGCGGTCAGGGCACCGGCATCGGTGATGCTCACCTTGTGCAGCGTGAGCTGCGGGTCAAGCCGCGCGACCCGGCCGGCCGACAAGTCGTCCACCACGATCACGTCGTCGCCCCTGGCCAGCAGGGCATCGGCAAGATGCGAGCCGATGAACCCTGCACCGCCTGTCACCAGAACCCGCATGGCCAATGATCTTAATACCGTGCCAGCCCCCGCCCGCTGGGCGCGCAGGCCGCTAACCCCGGCTGGCGTAAAACTGTATGTGATCGCGGTTTCACAACCGGTCTATAAGCACTATGGTGGGATCCGTGTCGAGCCCAGGATGGCGTAGCCGGTTACCGATCGCCGCCGTCATCGCCAGCAGCACCCTCGTGGCCGGCTGCGGCCTGGGCCGCGTCGTCATCAGCGTCGTTCCCGGCCCGGGCACGACGCCCAGCACGGGCGCCACCGCCTCCGCCGTCACCCCGGCGCCGGCCGTGAGCACGGTCCCCCCGAGCGGCTCGTCCACCACCGCGAGCCCGTCGCTCACGCCCAGCACCAGCGCCGGGACGNNTCCGGGTAACGGCTGCACCTATCCGGGGCCATCGGTATTCGGCCAGGCGCTGGCACTGGGTAAGACCGCCCGCGCCTATGAGGAGTCCATGCCCCAGCCGTGTGACACCAGCAGCAGCGGGACCTACGACGTCAACCACAATCCGTGGGCCTATTTCCCGAGCGAGGCCGCCGGCTGCCGGGCCGGCGACGTCCCGGCCGGCAATCCGGGCGGTGGGGCACTGGCTTCGGACGTGCGCAGCGGCAGGCTGCCCACCATCGGCCTGATCACGCCCAGCCTGGCCCACGACGGTCACGACGGCTCGCTGGGGCAGGCGGATGCCTGGCTGCACAGCTGGATACCTGTGCTCCAGTCCGGCCCGGACTGGAAGTCAGGGCAGCTGGCGATCGTTGTCGTCTTCGATGAGGGCGACACGAACCAGCAGGTCCCATTCGTTATCATCGCGCCAGGCGTATCCGGCGCCGTGATGAGCCAGCCTGCCGGTCACTATGCGCTCACCCGGCTGATCGACGGCATCATCGGCGCGCAGCCGCTGCGCCAGGCGGCCAGCGCGCCCCGCGTGGCCCAGCGCTTCGGGCTCTAGCTGCCGCCCGCCACAGCGCGCACGACCGCGCGGGTGCGCCGCACCATCGCCCACCCCTTGGTCAGGGACCGGTCCTTGGCGAAGATCACCGGCACGTGCTGTCCCCGCATCATCTGATCGAAGGTCCGCTGCCGGGTGGACCGCCGGACGGTCAGCCGCGGCAAGGCGAACCGGTCCCTGCCCGCGTCGGCCATCGCGTTGGCGACCGCACAGGCGTGCTGGTAGCCGGCGGCACGGGCAGCCTGCCTCACCCGCGTGCTGGAATAGCCGAACGGATAGGCCAGGGCTGGGACCGGGCCACCCAGCCGGTCTTCGAGCAGGGATTTGCTGTCGCGCAGTTCGCGTGCGAGCCGGGCGCCGCCGAGCCGGTCGAGTTCGGGGTGGGTGTGGCTGTGCGCGCCAATCTCCACACCAGCCGCGGACACTTCGAGTACCTGCCGCCAGCTCAGCATCCGGGCAGGCCTCGGGTTCGGCACGGGCCCGGCATCCTCGACCCAGCCGGTGGTCACGAACACGGTGGCGGTGAAGCCGCAGCGCTGCAGCAACGGAAGCGCGGTCTGGTGGAAATCCGCGTACCCGTCGTCGAACGTGAGCGCGATGGGCCGCTCCGGCAACTCAGCCCCGCCGGCGAAGGCGGCGGCCAGCTCCGAGACGGTGATGGTGGTGAAGCCGGCCGCCTGCAGGCAGGCGAGCTGGGCAGCGAAGGCAGCGGGCGGCACCGCCAGCGGGCTCGCCGAGTCCGGCCGGCTGGCCACCTCGTGGTACATGAGAATGGGCACCGGGGTGCGGGTGGCGTTCACCGGGCACTGCCTGGTGCCAGCCCGGGAACCGGCGGGACGCCGGACCGGCCTCGCTGCCATGGCCGGCGCCCCAGCGAGCCCACCAGGTAGCCGGCCATCGTGGCAGCCAGGCCAGCGACGATCGCGGCGGCCCGGGAAAGGCCGGCCGGGTGGCCACGCACAAAATCGGCCAATCCCGCCGCGATCCCCCCTGGCAGCGTCCTGGTGGTGTAGTGCCGTTCGGCGGACAGGCCGTCACCGGCCCCGACCATGGACGCGACGACCGCCTTCGAGACCCCCTCGGCGTAACACCGGGCACGGAAGTAGGAGAAGCGGCACCGGGCCGCGGGAACCAGGTGCCGGATCATGGCACGGTTGTCGAACATCAGGACCGAGCCCGGGGAATGCTGCCCGAGCCGGATGCAGAATTCGGTCTCCTCGCATCCGAGCGGCCGTTTGCTGGCCGAACGGCCGATGCCGTTCCGGAACCCGCCGACCACGCTGAACACCTCGCGGCGGAAGGACGCATTCCCGCCGTGCAGGTTGCGGACGGGCGCGCGGGATGTCGGCATGCCACGGTAGGCACAGCCGATGACCCAGCCGAACTCCTCCGGGAACCACGATGGCCGGCGGGTCTGCCACTTGGGCAGGGTCAGCCCGCCCACCCCGGCCACGGACGGATCGGCGTAGGAGTCAGTGAGGAACTCCAGCCACCGCGGATCGGCGACAGCGTCGTCATCGAGGAATGCCACGACCTCGCTCTGGGCCAGCGCAATCCCGGTGTTCCTCCCGCCGGACAGCCCCTGCTCCTCGCGGTTGTGCGTGACCAGCACATCCGGCAGCGCGGACGCGAGCCGCTGCTGGAGAGCCGGGTTGTGATCGACGACGAGGATCGTCTCGGCAGCGGGCAGGGTCTGGTTCCGCACCGACTCCACGGCCGCGAGCGTAGCCTCCCAGCGTTCATCGGTGTGGGCACAGATGACTACCGAGATGCCGGTCCGCGAAGGCTTCACGGCCGTGTTCTCTGCTTCTCCGGTCTCCACCGTGGCCTCCTCAGCACCGGGCCCGGTCGGGGGCATCGGCTGCGATCCACTGGTAGACCCCGCGGATCCCCTCTGCCAGTGGTTTCGCCGCCCGCCAGTCCAGTTCGGCGGCGGCGCGGTCCACTGCCACCGCACTGCGCTCCAGTTCCCCGGGCCGGGCCGCGGCGAACTCCGGCGCCAGCGGATGGCCCGCGAGCCCGGCGAGGATGTCCACCAGGTCCAGGACACTGACCTCCACCCCGGTCCCGATGTTCCAGGTGCCGGGCCACCGCCGGTCCGCGGCAGCCAGGAAGGCGCTGACCACGTCACCCACGTAGACGTAGTCGCGGGTCTGCTTGCCATCGCCGTAGATGGTGGGCCGACCGCCTGCCAGCGCACTCGCGCAGAAGACAGTGATCACTCCCGCCTCACCCGCCGGGTCCTGGCGCGGCCCATACACGTTGGCCAGCCGCAGCACCGANNGCCTCCAGCACGTTGACCGTGCCGACGACGTTGACCTGCGCGTCCTGCGCTGGAGCGGCCACCGAAACGCGGACGTCGATCTGCGCCGCCAGATGACAGATCAGCTCCGGCCTGAAGCCGGCGACCACGCCGGCCAGCGCCACCGGGTCAGTGATGCTGACCATGTGCAGGGTGGCCCCGGGGTCGAGCCGCGTGAGCCGGCCATGCGACAAGTCGTCAGCCACAGCGACCTCATCACCCCTGGCCATGAACGCATCAACCAGATGCGAGCCGATGAAGCCGGCTCCGCCTGTCACCAGAACCTTCATGACCGGCCCCCCTGGCACTGGGTCAGCATGCGGCCGGCGACACCGAGGTCAGTCCCGGGCCGCTTCAGGCATCTACTCGGACTGGTGCAGGTCACCATTGCGTTCTCCTCATGAGCAAGGCGCCAAGGGCCGTTGTGGAAACAGGGACAGAGGACAGGCCGTCTGCACGCAGGTCGAGGATGGCGAGCATGGCCCTGGTGCGCGGAGCGGGCTGCGCCAGCCGGCAGATGGGGCAGCGCCCTGGGTGATGGCCGAGCAGGTCGGCGGATGCCTGTGCCAGGCCGGCCTGGTAGGCGCGCCTGGTCTGCCTGATCCCGGCGCCGCCCGCCCCCAGCCGGGCGTTGCGCGGCGCCCTGGCCACATCCGCGCAGGCGAGCATGGGGAGGTCGGGCGGCGAGTCACCGACGGCCAGCGCACACCCGGCGGGACCGGGCAGCCGGCCGGCCAGTGCCCGCAGCGCCGAACCCTTGTCGAGGCTGGTCAGGGTGATGTCGGTCTGGCCCTCGCCGCTGACCACCCGCACCTGCGGGTCGGCGAGTTCGGGTATCCGCGCCAGCAGATCCGCTGGCACCGGGCCGCCCGCCGCTGCCGCCCGCACCGCGTAGGCGTACCGCGGGTCCACCTGGACGCCGGGGAGCCTGGCCAGGTCGTCACGGATCCGGTCGAGCAGGGCACGTGCCTGCGGCGGGCGCAGGTCGGCCGGCTCACCATCGTGGACGATGGCGCAGCCGTATTCCGCGACTCCGCCCGCGAGGCCGAAAGCGGCGCACCGGTCCTGGACGTCGGGCACCGACCGGCCGGTGGCCAGCACGGGCCGGTAGCCATGGGCGAGCAGCGCCCGCAGGGTCAGTACCCCGGTGGGTGAGGTGGCCGGGTAGCCGAGCCGGTCGCACTCCAGTACCCCGTCCAGATCGATCGCGCACAGCGGGCCGGTGGCCGGCCGGAGGTCATGGAGGTACAGGCCGGCGAGATAGTCGTGGATGGCGGCAGCTGACCGCCGGCGGACCTGATCGCCGTCGAGGTCGCCGGCGTAGCCCAGCCGCCACAGTTGCGCCAGCCGGTAGAGCAGCCAGCGCTCGCCGTCGACCTGCTGCCCGCTGACACGCTGGTAGGCAAGCCGCAGCCGCGCCTCGAAGCCGGGTGACGGCGGGTCGGCGGCCGCGCCGGCGAGGTCGAAGACCGGGTCGTAACAGGCAAGATCGAGATGGCCGAACGCGCGCTGGTAGAAATCGACCTTGCGCAGCCTGCCCGCTGCGGCGGGGTCAGGAAGCCAGTGCCGCAGGTCGGTCTTGCCGTCGGCCACGGCCGGGTGATCGTGGCTGAGCAGGCGCCGCATGAGCGGATCGAGCAGGAGTGGCCGGGCCGGCAGGGCAAGCGGCCCGTACTGGCCGGACACGAGCCGGGCGGCGACCTCCCAGACCGGGTCGCGGCCACCCAGGCGGTCCACGGGCGCCGAGGGCGCGGGCAGCGCCCGCCGCCGCGCGGCGACGTACGCGGCAACCATGTCCGCCTCTGCCTGGCCCGGGCTGTGCTGTGGCCCAGGCGGCAGCCAGTCGCGGTACAGCAGCCCGTCGGCGAATCCGTAGACGTGGGACACGTGCCCAGGGAGTGCGCCGGCGACCGCTGCGCTCTGCCGGCCGAGATAACCCAGGCCCGCGCCCTCGACCACGAGGTGCTTGCGCACCGACTCACCGGTCCGGCGGTTGCGCAGCCTGACCGCGAAACGCTCCCGCGCGTGCCCGCGGGCCTGCACGGAGCCGAGCGGTCCCAGCGCACACACCTCGCTCACCTCGGTGCCCGGGCCGAGCAGCCCGCTCAGCCCCGCGCCGACAGGCCCGGGGGTGAGACGGCCATGGACACTCCAGTCGGCCCAGGGCTGCACCACCGCGGGCCAGGCGCGCATCGGCTCGGGCAGNNCGCGGTGGCCAGCGACGTGCCCGATCCCGGCGGGTCGTCGGTGATCAGCACCAGCCCGCCCGAGCGGGCGGCGGACCTGAGCACCGAGCGCTCCCAGCGCAGGAACGGCCGGCCGGGCCGGTAGGTGAGCACGTCGGCCCGCGGGCTCCCGGTGGCCCGCAGGGCTGCCGCCTGCAGCGGGGCCAGGTAGCTGCCGGAGGTGCGGACGCCCACCACACACAGCGGGATGTCCCGCTCGGGGTAGCGCTGCCGGAAGGCCCGCACGAGCCACCGGATGTCATCGGGATGCTGGTCGAAGCTGTGGAAGCAGGTGGGAATCCGCAGTACGTCACCGGCCAGCGCAGGCAGCGCGCCCGCCACGGCGGCCAGCAATGGCGTCAGGCTCCCGGCCGGCTGCGGGCCGGGCGCCTGCACGCCGAGCACCTGCGCGGCGAGCACCTCTGTCAGCGTGCCGAGCGCGTGCCGCGCCTGCATAAGGCGCCGCTGCGCCAGGCTGACGGGCAGCCGGATCGCCGCCCCTGCTGCGCCCGAGACGGTTCCGGCCAGCCGGGCCGGCCGCGACGGGTGGGCCCGCAGGTAGCTGGCGGCCCTGTTCAGCATGAGCGGATCGGGATGAAGCCGGTCCTCGGCCAGCTGACCGAGGCCAGCGGCGAGGAGGTAGGCATCCAGCCATTGCTGCGCGTGCAGGGTGGCAAGCAGCCACTCGGCCAGGGTGGCCGCGCCGCAGAGCAGGTCAGTGACCATCAGCGGTCCGGCGGTACCGGGCGCGGCGGTGCCNNGCGGCAGTACCGGGCGCGGTCATTGACCTGGCTTCCTGGCCCACGGCGGCATCCGGGCCCGCCCCGGCCAGCACCTCCCCCCACTCATCCATCGGTCACCTGCCGGAGTACTGGATAGACATTGCGGCGCGCCCACAGCAGGCTGTGGGCGTAGCGATCAGATTTGGCGAAGTTGTCGGCCACATGCCGCAGCCAGGTGAGCAGCAGCAGCGTCCTGGCCGGGATCGGGCCACCGTCCATCACGGGGTCCAGCAGGCAGCTCTCCGCTGGCGTCCAGTTCCGGTCAGGCTCGGCCACCCGCGCGCCGAAGTCGCGGGGCTGCCCGGCGTCGGGCGCCGTCAGCAGCCAGAACGCGATATCGAGGGCCACCAGGTCCTGCTCGCGCGCCTGGCTCCAGTCGACGATCCCGGTCACCTGCCCGCTGGCGTCGATCAGCAGGTTCCCCGGATGGAAGTCGCCGTGGGTCCAGCCCAGCGTCACCCACCGGCCGGCCAGATCCCTGCGCAGCGAGGCGACCAGCCCGTCGAGGCTGCCGTTCAGGCTCATCGCCTCCGATATCCGCCGGGCCGGCGCATCCACCCACTCATCCAGCATGGCGCCGTCAACCGCGCGGACCGTGCGGGAAAGACCGTGCAGCGGCGTGACAGCGCTGATCGCGGCCGACGTCAGGCTGCGCGCCTGCGGGAGCGGCACACACCGGCCGGGCAGGCGGCTGGTCACCAGGAAGGCGCCGCCGCCCTTGACCTCCCCTGAGTCAAGGGGAACAGGCAGCAGCGCCCGCCATTCACCCAGCCGTTCCTCCGACCGCAGCCGGCTCAGCACCTCGCGCTCCCGGTAGAGGCTGGCCACCCCGTTCCCGGTCGCCGCCACCCTGAGCACCGCGCTCTCGCCCCGCGGTGCCCGCACCATGACCACCGCGGTGTCGGAGACGGTTGCCAGCGCCCGCTCATGCTGCCATTTCCCTTTCTTCAGGGCGGCGCGCACCATCGGGCTGGGCACCCCGCCCCGCTTGGACCGCAGCACCCTGCGCCGGGCACCAGCGGCCCAGTCACGGACGAGCAGCGCACCCCCCACCCCGCTCTGGGCGACGAGCGCGGCAGCGGCGGCGCCGACGATCCCCATGTGTGGTACCAGGACCACGGTCAGGCTCAGCACCAAGGCGCTCAGCGTGACCAGCACGACCACCACGGTGGTCATGCGGCGCGCCACCCGCGCCCGGCTGACCGCGAGGTCGACCACGACGTTCGGCACCGCGGACAGGGCAAGCAGCCGCAGCGTGGTGACCCCGTTGTCGGCGTACCAGTCGCCGAAGAAGCTCAGCCCGAGCGGGGCCAGGGCGACGATCAGCACGACCACCGGCACCAGCAGCCGCAGGGTGTGCCGCATTGACTGCCGGTAGTAGTTGTCCAGCTGGTCCTGCGCGCGGACGCCGTGCGCCACCAGCGACTGCCCGAACGCGATCGGTACCTGGTACAGCGCCAGGCAGATCGTCCAGGCCAGGGCGAACACGGCCGCCTGCCGCCGGCTGGTGAGATCCAGGACCAGCAGCGGCAGCAGCGAGGTGCCGGCGATCCAGGCCAGCGCACCCACGTAGTCAGGTCCGACGAACCTCTCCACCTCCCGCAGCGAAGGGACGTGCTCGGTGCCCGGAACGCTGGCGCGGGCGAAGGCGGGGACGGCGCGCCGGAAGATGTAGGTTGTCGTGCCGGTGACCGTGACGGCCATCGCGGCAGCCCAGGACAGCCACACGCCGCTGCCGGCCAGGCTTGCGCTCATCACGACGATCAGCACGATCTTCAGCAGGGCGAACGCCAGGTTCTCGACCGGCACCGCGGCAGCCCGCTTCACCGCCACCAGGGCGTTGTCCTGCATGACGAACATCGCCCACAGCATCGTGGCGACCACGAATCCCGCCGCGTTCGGGATCGGGCCGAGCAGGCCGGTCAGGGCCGGCGCCCAGAAGCGCAGGCCGAGCAGGAAACCGACCGCCACCACGCCGCTCAGCCCAGCGCCGACCAGGTAGGCGTTGCGGATCATCCGGCCGGCCGCTCGCCCGGAGGTGGGCAGGAAGCGCAGCAGCGCGCTCATCAGATTCAGCTGGGCGGCCCCGGCCAGCAGCATCATCGCGCTGATGGCCGCCGAGTTGACACCGACCACGGCGGGCAGGTAGAGGCGCGCGGCCAGCAGCCAGTACAGCACCCCGGCCCCGGCGGTCAGCACCGAGTTGGCGACCAGCAGGTGACCGGTCCGGGCCAGCGACTCCTGCCACACTCCGTGCAGGCGCTGCCGCGTTCCCGTGACGAGTTCGACGACCGTCATCCGGCCGCCCCCCGGCGCGGGGCCGGGCAGTCGCGATACCGCCAGCGGCTCATGGCGTAGGCGAACGGGCCGGTGAGCAGCCCGGCTCGTTCCCGCCACACGAGTTCACGGGGAAAGCCGGGCTCGTGGCCGGCGTTCTTGACCGATCGGGGGCCGAGCAGGTGACGCACCGCCGGCAGCGTGCGGCGCAGCATCGCACCCAGCAGCGCCGGCCGCGCGCGCAGCGACGCGGTCAGGTACGCACCCAGGCCCACCCCGTAGCCGAACGCCTGCCGGCGCATCCCCTCGTAGTCACGCCGGTGCCAGTGCCGCACGATCGCGGCCGGCTCATAGACCAGCGTCCCGCCACTGGTGATGACCCGCAGGAAGGCGAGGAGGTCATCCCCGCCCCGCGCCGGGCTGCCAGCGCCAGTGGCCGGATCGAACCCGCCGCGGGACGCGAGCCAGTCGGCCCGGAACGCCATGTTCGCCCCCGACCCGAACCGCCCGGCCGTGAACGGGAACAGGGGGGTGGGGGCGGGCATCGCGGCCGTGAACGTGTGCCTGGTGAACCCGCGGCTGTACCCGCCGGCCTGCTCCACCAGCAACTGCGCCTGGGTCTCCAGCTCGGCGGGCAGGATCAGGCCGGTCACACAGGTCGCGCCCGACTCGGCGAACGCCCGCGCGACCGCGGTCAGCCAGCCGGGGTCGACCTCGACGTCGTCATCGGTGATCGCGACGATGTCCCCGGTCACCGCGCACAGGGCCGCGTTGTGGGCCAGCGCCAGCCCCGGCCGGGACACCCGCAGATAGGACACGGGGAACGGCCACTCCAGCGGCGCCGGCCCGGACAGGATCTGCGCCGTCTGCTCGGTGCTGGGAGCACTGTCCACGACGACGACGTCGAAGGCCCGGTACTGCATCCGGCACAAAGACGCCAGGACGCGCAGCAGGCTCTCGGGACGGTCACGGGTGGCGATCACCACCGTGATCTTCGGCTCGCCGGCCACCAGCGGCTGGCCCCCGCAGCCCGGCCGGTCACGAGGGCTCAGACCGCCGGCTGCGAGCCCGGCAGGCGGCGCTATGCCGTCGGCCGCGTAATGCTCGCGGACGCGGTCACCGACCTGCGCCCACACCTGCGTGGCAAGCCGGCCGGCGGGCAGCGGCGCCTGGCCCAGCCGGAGCAGGACCTCACCTACGGGCTGGCCGTGCAGCCGGGCGAGCAGGCGCGCCCCCCGGTACCGGCCGTCGCCGCCCAGATCCGGGAGGGGCGCGTCCAGGTGCAGATCGCCGACGAGGATCGGTGTGGCCAGCCCCGGGGTCATGGGAGTTCCTTCCTGAAGTACGGCGACAGGCCGCTCTGCCGGTACCCGCGGGCGGCCGCCGATGAGCTGGGAATCGTCAGGTCACAGCCGGGGACGGTGGAGTCCCACTGGATGAGGGCCTTGATCTGGGGAAGCGCGGCGATGACCGGCGGGATGCTCTGGTACCAGGCCGCAGCCCGGCCCGGGTCAAGCGGGTCGGGAACAGTGCTGAATTCGGCGAGCATGAACGGCTTGCCGCCGAAATGGCGGGCCATCAGCCAGTGGTAGAAGGGCTCCACTGTCTGGGCGAACGACAGCCACCTCGTCTGATGGCAGGTGTAGTAGTTGTAGGGGTCGTACCCGATCCAGTCGACGTAGGCATTGCCGGGATACAGGGCCGCGATCGTGGCCGCGTGCGGTAGGTAGCCCTCGGTTGTCCACACCCAGACCGCGTTGCGGACCCCGGCGCGGGCGAAGACGTCATGGATGTGCCGCCAGGCGGCGACGAACTCCGCCGGCGTGCCCAGGGCCGGCACCGCGCCGTCGGGCTCGGACGAGAACGTCAGGAACACTGTGTGATGGAAGGCCCGCAGCCGCCTGGCCTCGGGGATGATGACGGTGCGGTCCAGCGCCCCGGAGGCGATCAGGCTCCAGCGGTACCGGGTGCTGGTGGACCAGACGGCCGGGCCCCAGGAGAACAGCAGCAGATGATTGCGGGCGAGCTGCTTCTCGGCTGGGCCGGGGAAGATGCCGTCCGAGCTGGCCGACATGTCGTGGTAGCGCTCGATGATGTCGAGCCGCCGCCCGAGGAAGCGCTCCTTCCCCGTCACCGCCGGGATCAGCTGGCCATCGTTGCTGACCGGCAGGTACATCCCCCACCACGCGCCGCAGCTGGGAACCAGCAGGGCCGATGCCCCGCACCGGGTCGTTCCCGCCGTCCGCAGCGCGACCAGGGACCCGGCGGCCAGTGCCACCCCGAGGCCGGTGATGACCAGGATCAGCCAGGTGCGCGGGGGCAGGCCGGCCCGCCGGTGCACTGGCCGGTGCCGCTTGCGGGCGTGGGTGGTCACCGCGGCCACCGCAGTCCCCGCGGCGCCTGCCGCGCCCGCCGGTACTGGCGCCAGCCGCATGCCAGCACCCGGTGCTTGCGGGTGATGGCATGCGCGCCAGATCCGTCCAGCCACCCCGCCACGGTGGCCGCGTCGGTGCCGGCCATGACCATCAGCCGGGACAATGACAGCGGGTGATCGCGGCTGGAGCTGAGTGCGTTGCCGACGGCACAGGCCGAGTCGAAACCCGCCTCGGCCACCAGCCGCCGCACCCGCGCCCGCCAGTAGCTGTGCGGGTAGGCGAAGCTCCGCACGCGGTGCCCCAGTGCCTGTGCCAGCAGGTCGCCGCTGCTGGACAGTTCAGCGGCCACGTCCCGGGCCGGCAGCAGATCAAGCTGACGGTGGGTGTGGGAGTGGGCGCCTATCTCCACCCCGGCGGCTTCCAGGCCCGCCAGATCGGTGGTGCGCAGCATGGCGGCCGGCGGCAGCACGCTGTCGTGGGGCCCGTCCGCGAGTGCGCCCGTGGTCACATACAGCGTGCTGGGCAGGTTCCGCCCGGCCAGCGCCGGCAGCGCGTTACCCGCAAAGTCGGCGAACCCGTCGTCCACGGTGATCAGGACGGGGCGCGCGGGAAGGGGGGCGGCCCCGGTCAGGCCATCGAGGTACTGGGAGACGGTGAGGGGCTCGCGGCCGCTGGCGACCACCGCGTCAAGATGGGCGGCGAAGGTGGCCGGGCTGACGGCGTACGGGGCGATCCACCCAGCCGGGTCGGCCGTGACGGAGTGGTACAGCAGGATGGGGACCGGGTTCATCATGGGACCCTCACCTCCCGGGCCAGCTCGGCCAGGGCAGCGGCCGAGCAGATGGCTGCCAGCACGACGAGCACCAGGTCAGGGCGCAGGATGTGGCTGATCGCGAACGCCTCCGCGGCGAGCGCGGCCAGGCTCATGCCAAGCGCGAGGGACAGCACGGCCCGTTCCAGGATGTCCGGCAGCGGCAGCAGCCGGACCAGCGCCACCCCGGGGGCGGCTAGAGCGAAGGCGAAGACTGCGACCGCGCGGAACTCCTGCGGGACTCCCACCGCGGTGATACCGAGCACCACCCAGCCGGACACGGCCAGCAGCACCGGGACGGCCAGGCGGCGGAACTGGCGCCGGGGCGGGCTGCCCGCCAGCGATGAGGGATTCACCGGCACCCCCTCCCGCGCACGCAGTGGCGGGCCGGGACCGGTGACTGGCGCGCCACCTTGGCCGGTCTCAGCTGCAGGATCTGGGCATCGGCGTTGCTGTACACGACCCGGAACCTGCCGGACGCCATCAGGTCATGGACGATGCGGGAGTAGGTGCCGGCCGGCCATATCCCGCTGAGCTGGACTTCGGCGGCCTGGCTTTTGGTCAGGACCAGGTAGGAGGCTGGCGAGCGGCCGGGCTTCAGCACGCCGATGACGGTGCTCACCGGGGAACGCGGGACCTGCGAGATATACGGCGCCGTCTCCCCCAGGAAGGTGTAGCTGTACCAGTTGTAATGGACGAATGCCCACGGGAAGTTGCTGGTGGCGGCGACCACCTCGGCGCCCGGTGGCGCGGTCCTGTACAGCCAGTCCGAAGCGGCTACTTCCCCGGGGCTGAAATAGTCCATCGCTTCCTTGCCGTAGTTGCCGAGGCTGAAGCCGGCCACCAGCGCCAGGCCGGTGCCCGCCAGCGCGAGGCCGGCCAGGACCGGCCGGCCGGCTTTCGGGTGGGGGAAGAAGGCGGCGGCGGCGGCCACGGCGAGGAAGGGCAGGGCGAACAGGAACGCGCGGAAGATGATCTCGCCGCCGTAGCTGTTGGCGGCCACCGCCGGGGCAGCGGCCGCCGCCAGCAGCGGGACCCGGTTCCATGACCGGCGGGCTCGCGCGTTGTGGTGCCGCCGGTAACGCCAGTAGCCGATGAAGGCCAGGATCACCACGGCCGCGCTGAGGAGGCGGGCACCCCAGTCGACGATGACCTGGCCGGGTCCCCCGGTCGCCCCACCGACGATATGCGCGGAGGTGTTCGCCCAGGGAAGGCCGAAGCCCTGCAGTATCTGGGAGGTGTTCGCGGCCAGCCACGGCCAGGCCGCGTACGCGAGCCAGCCGGCGGTGATGGCCAGCATCAGCAGGGGCAGCCAGCGGGGCCGCAACTGCCCGGCCAGGGCGAGTACGGTGAGCGCCGAGATCAGCATGAACGGCGTGAGCTGATGGCTGGACGCGATCGCCACCATCAGCGGCACCAGGCAGACGACCAGGACGCGCCGGGTCGACCGGGACGCCAGGCGCAGCCCGGCGGATCCCGCGCCAGGGCCGGCCGTGACCGGCCGCCACGCGCTCTCCGGATCCCTGAGCCAGCGCAGGCAGACCGCGATCACGGCCAGGTACAGGAAGAAGGCGAACGCCTGCGGTGAGAAATAGTCCTGGCCAACCCAGTTGCCCAGCTCGAACAGCCAGGCCGCGGTCCAGACCAGCCGCTGGTCGGAGGTGAAGGCGCGGGCGATGAGCAGGACGGGCCCCAGCCACAGCAGGTCGTTGACGAGCAGCGCCCAGGACGCGTACGACAGGGCCGACGGCTGGCCGGCGGCTGAGGTCAGGAAGGAGTTGAGTGCGAAGAAACCGGGCCAGCCCTGGTAGACACCCAGCACGTCGCCGAGATGGAACTGCACTCCATGGTGGGCGATGAAGTCGACGACGCCGATGTGCTTCCAGGCCCAGGAGTACCGCAGCGTCCCGTACACGAGAGCGGGTGTCGCGTGCAGGATCGTGACCAGGGCGGCGGCATGGGCGGCCAGCACGGGCCAGCGGGTGGAGCGGCGGACCACGGCCGCGCAGAAACTCACCGTGAGAACCGCGAGGGCCGCCCAGAAAGTGGCCGGGAGCACCGAGACCAGCCCCAGGCTTGCCGTCTTCACCCGGGCGGCGTCCACCCCCGCCAGCCCGGCGGCCCACAGGCCCAGGCTCAGCGCCAGGCCGGCCCAGGGAACCAGGGCCGAACGGGCCAGCCGGCCGATGATGTGGCCCTCCCGCGGCGCGGGCGGGCCGCTCAGCGCCCCGGGCACCGGCCCGCCGGGCCGTCCGCGACATGCACGCGGTACACCGCGATTCGCTCGTCGTTTACCGCGCCGACTAGCCGGCCCCAGGTCCCGCGGCCGGCGGCAGCGACTGGGCGGTGACTGGGCGGTGACCTGAGCGACCGTGACCCGTTCGCCCTGCCTGCCGCCGAACCAGCAGCCAACAGCAGCCGAACAACAGCGGTGGCGCGTTGCTGTCGTGAATAGCGACAGCAACGCGCCACCGCTGCTGCTGTCGCCGAGCCGGGTGCTGTCGGCCGGCCGCTAGACCCGGACCTGCCCGGTGCCCCAGGTGACGTTCTTGACGCAGGTCAGAGCTTCTAGCCCCATTGGCCCGCGGGCGTGCAGCTTCTGCGTCGAGATCCCGATCTCCAGCCCGTAGCCGAACTCGCCCCCGTCGGAGAACCGGGTCGAGCAGTTCACGAACACGCTGCCCGAGTCCACCGCCCGCGCGAACCGGCGCGCGGCACCGATGTCCTGGGCCACGATCGCCTCGGAGTTCCGAGTTCCCCACCGCGCGATGTGCGCCAGAGCCTCGTCCAGGTTCGCCACGACCCGGACGGCAAGCACCAGGTCCAGGTACTCGGCGCCCCAGTCGCCGCCCGTGGCCGGCTCG
>DPMS01000930.1:6742-9369 GCA_003541285.1 Actinomycetota bacterium | reverse complement strand
GTACAGGCATCCGTCCCAGCCCACGACATCGAACGGGTGGTGAGCGTACGTCAGCCGGGTCAGCCCGCTACGGGTGCGGACGACGACCGGCACGTCCTCCCCGCCGGCGAGCAGCGGGCCTTCCGGCCCGCGCAGGTCACGCTCGCTGTACGGGGCGTGTTCCAGGAACTGGCCGAACTGGGACAGGTAGCGTCGCGGTGGCCTGATGTGACCGCTCGCCTCCACCGTCAGGGCGCTCACCCCCGGCGCGGCCGGAATCCAGCGGTGAATGGTCCCGCGTGGCACCACCACATAGTCACCGGCGCCGACGGTGAGGGCGCCGTACACGGATTCGAATCTCGCCGAACCGTGCTGCACGTAAACGGCCTCGTCGCCGGCTGAATTCCGGTAAAGACCGGACGGGGCGGCCGCGGAAACAAAACAGATACGGACGTCGTCATTGGCGAATAGCAGGCCACGGCCCAGCACGAGGTCGTCCGCGGCCGGCAGTCCGGCCGTACGCACATGCCGGGGCAGCAACGGATGGTTCGGCACCGTCTCCCCTACCCCGCCAGTGCCCAGTCCCTCACTCTTGACGATCGCGGTCGGCGGGTGAACGTGGTAGAGAAGGGAGGAATCAGATGCGAAACCCTCTTCCCCCATCAGTTCCTCTGAGTAGAGTCCCCCGTCGGGGCGGTGAAAACGGATATGGCGCTTGCGGGGAACTTCCCCGGTCACCCGGTAGTACGGCATATCGTCTCCTTTGACGCCGGGGCCGTGCGGGCGGGCGCATGGCCGCTGTGCCGTTCATTGATGCGGGCGATCTGCCCCCGCTCACGGGGAGCACCCGTGACCGCCCGCTACTGGCCCGGCGGCCCGGCACGGAGAACGGAGCCCGTAGTCCCGACTATAAGCGGGCGCCGGCGGCCTGGGCGGAAGCGCAGGAAGGACAGACATCCCAGATGAGCGACTATCCCGTGGTGCGTGGCTCGCGATCCGGCGATCCCCACCCCAGGCTCCGGCTGGCCGCGCTCGCCGCGGTGATCACTGGCGTGCTGCTGGTAGCCGCGGCAGCGTTCCTGCTCTCATACAACGGCATCCACCAGATCGCGCTCCAGGCCGGGGTGTCCCCCACGCTGGCCCGGCTGTATCCGGTGATGTTCGACGCGATGCTGGTCATCGCGTGCTCCTCCGCCCTCGCGCTGCGCGGCGCTGGCTGGCCGACCCGGCTCTACGTGTGGCTGTCGCTGCTGGTGCTGCTGGGCGCGGTGGCGGCGGCTGATGCCCTGTACGCCACCACCACCAGCCTGCCTGTCCAGCCGACCCAGGCCGTGGTGGCGGTCGTCCCGTGGGCGCTGCTGCTGATGAGCTTCATCATGTTGCTGCTGATGCTGCGGTACTGGCGCCGGATCCGGGCCGCGAACGGGACCGGCGGGGCGGCCACCGGCCAGGCCCCAGCCGCCGCGGACGGCGCGGAAGGCCGGGCAGGGCCGGCGAGCGCGGCCAGCCTCACCTGGGCCGCCGCCGGACGGGCGGGCGCGGGAAGCACCGGCCCGGCACGTGCGGGTGCGCCGCGCGCGGCCATCGACACCCTGCTGGAGCCCAGGACTCAGCGCCCGCCAGAGCGGACGGCGCCGCTGGCCGCCCGGGCGGCCGCCAAGGAGGGCGCCGCGGGCGGAACCAGCACAGGGGACAAGACCGCCGGCCAGGCCACGACCGGCAGCCCAGCCACGACCGCCGGCCCACCCACGACCGGCAGCCCAGCCACGACCGGCGGAGTCCCGGAGCAGGGCCGCGGCACGCCACCGGACAACGGAACCCGGGGCGGCATCAGCTACGAGGCCCCTGCCTCCGGGGCCGGGGCCTCGGCGGGCACTACGATGCCCGAGACGGCCGGGACCAGCCAGCCGGACACGGAGGATGCGCAGGACACCGGGGACCGCGCCAGCCCACCACCCATGGTGCCCGCGCCCACTCCCATTCCCCACTTCGACCGGATGCGCAGCACCCCGACGCCGCCGCAGGAGCCAGCGGCCGGCGAGGAGTGACCGCGGGAACAGCGTCCCGGGCTGGCTAGCCGCGGATCACCAGCGCGGTCGCGATCGCGGCGATACCCTCGCCCCGGCCGGTCAGCCCGAGCCCGTCGGTGGTGGTGCCGGACACGCTGACCCGTGCGCCACCGAGCGCCCCGGACAGGATCTTCTCCGCCTCCGCGCGCCGCGCCGCGATCTTCGGCCGGTTGCCGATCACGCAGATGGAGACGTTCCCTACCCGGTATCCGGCGCCGGCCAGCAGGGCTGCGGTTTCCCGCAGCAGGTCGGTGCTGGCCGCGTTGGCCCAGCGTGGCTCGGCGGTGCCGAACGCGGCGCCAAGGTCGCCGAGCCCCGCGGCCGACAGCAGCGCATCGCAGGCGGCATGAGCCGCAACATCCCCATCTGAGTGCCCGGCCAGGCCCACCTCCCCTGGCCACAGCAATCCGGCCAGGTAGAGGGGGCGCCCGGGACCGAGCTTATGAACGTCGGTGCCGATGCCTACTGCAGGCACACCACCAGGCACGTCAGGCCACAGGAATAGTCAGCGGGCGAGGGTCAGGACGCCAGGATCTCGTCGAGCAGAGCCTCGGCCTTGTCCTCGTTGGTCTTCTCGGC
>DPMS01000930.1:0-6683 GCA_003541285.1 Actinomycetota bacterium | reverse complement strand
TCTTCGATGCGAGCAGCCCCATGGTGGGGGTAGACGACGGTGTCGCCGACCTTGAAAGTCATGTGGCACATACCCCTTCCGCTGAGGCAATCCTACCACGCCATACGCAGCCCAATAGCCGCGCTTGACAGCAAACGTGCAGGTCAAGAACCCATTTAACCGATCTGAAAGTTGCATGGACGGCGTGTTCGGCGGTCCCTCCCACTGCCCGGCGCCCTGCTGCCGATATCCGTCAGCAATCGGGTAGGCACGGTACGTACTGGGCGGAACGATCTCCGGCCGTGCCCGGCTGAGGCAAGAGCCGCGCCCGCATGCGGACAAGCGGACACCGTCAGCAGTGACGTACCGGGCACCTCTGACCCATACTGGAGGGAATGTGGCCGCTCATGCCGGAGAGATGCGCGTGAACATTGGCGGCGACCCTGGACGGGACGACTATGGCCTGCCACCGGTCGACATCGAGATACCCGACGACGCGCGGGAACTCGATCGCGACGTGCAGGCCTATCATCGTGAGCTGCGTGCCCAGCGCTGGCGCAGGATCACCCGCCGGCTGCACGGTCCGCTCACCAGGGACGGCATGGTGCTGCCGGTGCTCGCCGGATGTCTCGCCCTGACCCTGCTCGCCGGGACCCTGCTGACGATGTTCACGGCGGGCCTGCAGGCCGTACCGCCTGCCAGTCCGGGCAGCAGCCGGCTGCTGCCCGATGCCATCGTCCTGGTCAACGGCAACCAGACGCCGTTGCGCGACCTGAGCGGTTCTGTGCTGGCCCTGATCCCGCCGAACTGTGGGTGCGCCCACCTGCGGCAGCTCGCGACCGAGGCCGACACGGCAGGGGTGCAGATCTACATCGTGGGGACCAGGGGGGTACCGGTGACCACCCTGACCAGACGGACGGGACTGGGTGCCGGGCACGCGGTGGAGGACAGCGACAACGCACTCGCGACGTCCTACCACCCGACCACGCTGACCGCCGTGCTGGTCAACACCGACGGATCTGTCGCCAGGGTGGTATCCGACCGGGGGAATGGCTTCCGGCTGGGGACGGCGCTGCGCCTGCTCGTGTCCCGCAGTTCACAGGGGATGTCCAGGCCCGGCCAGCGCATGATGACGAGCCTCATGGCCGGGCTGGCCGCCGGATAGGCCCAGCGCGGGGGTGGTGCGCTGGCGCGCAAGCCCGCCCGGTACGCTGTGCGGCGTCCCAGTGCCCCGCGTCGGACCCGGAGGAGAGCACGCCGTGATCCTCACCAACCGCAGCGCCTGGTCGCTGCGAGGCTTCGCCGTCGTCGTGGCGGCCGCGCTGGCTCCCGCGATCGCCGGGTGCGAAGCCGGCGCGAACGCGCCCACCCAGCAGTGGCATCAGCCCACCGCAGGGGCGTCGGCGGTGGTGAACAACACCATCCGCATCAACAACGTCTTCGTGCTCGGGGCAGCGCCGGACTCCTCGCTCACACCCGGCGGGTCGGCTGGCATGTTTCTGGCCCTGGCCAACAACGGCACACCTGACCGGCTGATCGCGATCGCGGCGCCGGGCACCGCCACCGCTGTCCAGTTGCCCGCCGGCGGGGTCGGCCTGGGCAACCGGCAGGCGGTGTTCCTGACCGGCCCGGCCCCGCAGGTGGTACTGCACAACCTGACCCGCTCGCTGATCGGCGGGCAGTACGTCCGGATCGTGCTGGACTTCCAGCGGGCCGGCCTCGTCACCCTGCGGGTCCCCGTGATGCCCCGGTCCCAGTACTTCGCCACGTTCTCGCCCGTCCCGGCCAGCCCGGCCGCGACCCCGTCGCCTCTGGCCTCACCGACCGCGTAACAGCGTTCCGCCAGCCCGGCCGGTGCCACCTGGGCCGGCGGACCGATTCCCGGCTCAGCCGCCGGCCGGCTCGAACTTGTAGCCCAGCCCGCGCACGGTGATGATGTGCCGGGGGTTGCCCGGGTCGGTTTCGACCTTGGCACGCAACCGCTTGACATGGACGTCCAGCGTCTTGGTGTCGCCGACATAGTCGGCGCCCCAGACCCGGTCGATCAGCTGCATCCTGGTCAGCACCCGGCCAGCGTTGCGCAGGAGCACCTCGAGAAGCTCGAACTCCTTGAGCGGCAACTGGGCCTGCTGGCCGCGGACAGTCACGACATGCCGGTCGACATCCATCCGCACCGGGCCCGACTCCATGACCGACGCGCCAGCTTCCTCCGGCTCGCCGCGGCGCCGGAGCACCGCACGCATCCGGGCGACCAGCTCACGGGAGGAGAAGGGCTTGGTGACATAGTCGTCGGCGCCCAGTTCCAGGCCCACCACCTTGTCGATCTCGCTGTCCTTGGCGGTGAGCATGATCACCGGAACGTTGGACCGTTCGCGCAGCGTCCGGCATACCTCACTGCCGGGCAGGCCGGGCAGCATGAGATCGAGCAGAACCAGGTCGGCGCCATTACGGTCGAACGCCTCGATCGCATCGGGCCCGGTCTGGCAGACAGCNNGGCAGGCGCAGGGTGAACGTGGATCCGGCTCCTTCTTTGCTCCAGACTGTGACCTTGCCGCCGTGGGCGGCCACCACGTGTTTCACGATCGCCAGCCCCAGTCCGGTACCGCCGGTGGCGCGGGACCGGGCGGGATCCACCCGGTAGAAGCGCTCGAAAATCCGCACCAGGTCCTGCTCGGGGATACCGATGCCCTGGTCAGCGACGCTGATCTGGGCAGCGTCCAGGCCATCCCTGGTGGCCGACACCACCACCCGGGTCTTCTCCGGGCTGTAGGCGACAGCGTTCTCCAGCAGGTTCCGCAACGCGGTGACCAGCAGATCGTCATCGCCCAGCACGGTCAGCCCCTCCTCGCAACTGACCGCGAGCTCGATGCCGCGGGCACTCGCCTTCATCCGGCACCTGTCCAGCGCCTCGGCCACCACCGCGGTGAGCTCGACCGGGTTGGGATCGGGGACGGGCTCGGCCGCCTGGATCCTGGACAGGGTGATCAGGTCCTGGACCAGGTAGGTGAGCCGGGACGCCTCCTGCCGCATCCGGCCCGCGAAGCGGCGCACCGCCTCCGGATCGTCCGCCGCCTCTTCCATCGTCTCGGCGAGCAGGGCGAGCGCACCGACCGGGGTCTTCAGCTCGTGGCTGATGTTGGCGACAAAGTCCCGCCGGACCTCCTCTACCCGCCGGCTCTCGGTCTGGTCCTCGGCGAGCAGCAGGATCAGGCCCTCGCGGACCCCCGAACCCAGCGGGGCCACCCGGACCGCGAAGCTGGTCCTGCGGCCGCCGAAAGCGCTTCCGGATACCTCTATCTCGCCTTCGCGGATCTCGCCATCCCTGCGGACCTGGCGGACCAGGGCAAGAAGCTCCCCGACCATCAGCTGGTCACCCTTGACAAGCCCGAACGACCGCGCCGCCGCGCTTGCCCGCAGCACGCGATCGTCGTTGTCCAGCACCACGGCCGAAGAAGACAGAACGGATAGAACGGATGCGACTCCGGACGGCAGCCGGGCTCCCTGCCGCCGCCCGTCGGTGCCCGCAACCTCAGTGGGCTGCCTGCGCAACTTCACGGGTCAGCCCGCGGCGTCATCACGGCGCGCGTTAGCGCGCGGCCGTCATGGCCACGTGTCACCTGCATGCTCACGTTCCGATGGTATGCGCAGGCTGGCCAGAGCGCTCCGGGCCAGGGCGCTGACCTAGGTGCTGTTCCTCACGTATTCATTCAGCCGTCGGGTACCGCTCATGTGGCATTTCCGGAACCGCTACTGACCCGGCCACCAGGCAAATCCGGACTTAACGCCCCTGGGCGCGGACGGCCTCCGCCGCCTCAGCCGCCGCCTCCGGGTCGAGATAGCGCCCCCCGGGGACTTTGGGCTGGAAGCTGGCGTCCAGCTCGTACACCAGCGGGATGCCGGTCGGGATGTTGAGCTGCGCGATCTGCGTGTCGCTGATCCCGTCCAGATGCTTGACCAGTGCCCGCAGCGAATTGCCGTGTGCCACCACCAGCGCCGTCCCGCCCACTGCCAGGCCAGGGACGAGGGAGTCATACCAGTACGGCAGCAAGCGGTGCAGCACGTCCTTGAGGCACTCGGTGCGGGGCATCAGCTCGGGCGGCAGGTGCCCGTACCGCGGATCGTGGGCCTGCGACAACGGGTCATCATCGGCCAGCGGTGGCGGCGGGACGTCGTAGGAACGCCGCCACCGCATGAACTGCTCGTCGCCGAACTCCTGGCGGGTCTGCGCCTTGTTCTTGCCCTGCAGCGCGCCGTAGTGGCGCTCGTTCAGCCGCCACGAGCGGGTCACCGGCAGCCAGAGCAGGTCCGCTGCCTCCAGGGCGAGGTGGGCGGTCTGGATGGCACGGGTCAGCACCGAGGTGTGGACGATATCGGGCCGCAGGCCCGCTTCGCGCAGCAGCGTCCCGCCCGCCGCCGCCTCGGCTGCCCCCTTTGCGGAGAGCCCGACATCCACCCAGCCCGTGAAGAGCCCTTCGGCGTTCCAGGCGCTCTCCCCGTGCCGCAGCAGCACGAGAGTTGACATGAGGCCGAGCCTAGCGGCTGGCCAGAGCGGGAACACGAGGCAGGCCACTGTGGTTGCCCTACCGGAGGTGCATGCCCGTGCCGCGACGCTACCCCCGGCGGATCGCGACCATCAGCGTTCATACCTCGCCGCTCGAGCAGCCAGGCACCGGCGATGCCGGGGGCCTGAACGTTTACGTGGTCGAAGTCGCCAAACTGATGGCAGCCCGCGGGGTGGAGGTCGACGTCTTCACCCGTGCGGTGTCACGTGACGCGCCACCCATCGCCGAGATCGTCCCCGGGGTGCTGGTCCGGCATGTGCCGGCCGGCCCGTTCGAGGACCTGGACAAGGCCGACCTCCCGGCCCAGCTCTGCCACTTCACCTTCGAGGTGCTCCGGACCGAGGCCGCCTATGCCCCCGGCAGATACGACGTCGTGCACGGCCACTACTGGCTGTCCGGCCACGTGGGCGCGGTCGCCAAGGAACGGTGGGGTGTCCCGCTCGTGCAGTCCATGCACACGCTGGGCAAAGTCAAGAACGCGGCGCTGGCCGACGGCGACGCGGCCGAGCCGGCGACGAGGCTGCGCGGCGAGGACGACGTCGTCGCCGCGGCCGACCGCCTGGTCGCGAACACCGACGAGGAGGCACGGCAGCTTGCCGCGCTGTACGGGGCTGACCCGGCCAAGATCTGGACGGTCAACCCCGGAGTCGATCTTTCAGTCTTCCGGCCGGGACCGGCCGGCGAGGCGCGGCGCAGGCTCGGCCTGCCCGCCGATGGGAACGTCATCGTCTTCGCGGGCCGGGTGCAGCCGCTCAAGGCACCGGACGTGGTGCTGCGGGCCGCCGCCCTGATCCGGGCCGATCCAGCGCTCGCCAGGTCCCTGACCATCGCCTTCATAGGCGGCCCGAGCGGCACCGGGCGCGCCGATCCCGACCAGCTCACCGAACTGGCGCACAGCCTTGGCATCGCCGGCCTGGTCCGGCTGGAGCCGCCCTGCCCGCAGCCCGAACTGGCCGACTGGTACCGGGCGGCCACGGTGGTCATGGTCCCGTCCTACTCGGAGTCGTTCGGGCTGGTCGCCGTGGAGGCACAGGCCTGCGGGACACCTGTGATCGCCGCGTCGGTGGGCGGGCTGCGCACAGCCGTGCAGGATGGCGTGTCCGGGGTCCTGATAGACGGGCACGATCCGGCCAGCTACGCCCACGCGCTGCGGGACCTGTTCACCTCGCCGGGCCTGCGGGCCACCCTGGCGCGCGGAGCGGTGGCCCACGCCTCCCGGTTCGGCTGGGGGGTGACGGTAGACCGGCTGCTCACCGTCTACGCCGGGGCGATGAGCACCCCGCTGGCCCCGCAGACCTTCAGCCCGGCCCGCTGATGGCCCGCGACGGCAAGCGGCCACCTCAGCACCGGCAGGCCAGCTTCCGCCTACGGCGCGCGGCCCATCCGCGCGCGGGCTGACAGTATGGGATGCCATGACTGATCCGGCTCCGGACGGCGGGCCTATGACCCCGGCCCAGGTGCGGGCGGCCAGCGCGATCCAGTCGGCGCTGGCAGGGCTCGGCCTGGCCGCTGGGCAACCGGAGCCGGGCAGCTACCTGGTGCGACTGGAGGGCCAGCGCAAGCTGGCGACGATGACCTGGCTGATCGTGGGCGCGCACAGCCTGCTCGTAGAAGCGTTCTTCTGCCGTCAGCCGGACGAGGATCACGCCCGCTTCTACCGGTTCCTGCTGGAGCGCAACGGCCGGATGTACGGCGTCCACTTCGCTGTGGACAGGCAGGGCGATGTGTACCTGGTCGGGCGCCTTCCGCTGGCATCGGTGACCGCCGACGAGATCGACCGGGTCCTGGGCTGCGTCCTGACCTACTCCGACGAGAACTTCAACCCCGCCCTGTCCATCGGCTTTGCCTCCTCGATCCGCAAGGAGTGGGCATGGCGGCGCAAGCGTGGCGAGAGTCTCGCGAATTTGCGGGCCTTCGCCCAGTTCGCCGGCCCCGCGCCGGGCGAAGCCGGCCCATCCCCGTCCTCGTGATCACCGCTTGACGGGCGGGCCGGGTCAGCCACCGCCCAGTTGCGCCGCCTTGACGATCAGCAGCAGCACCGAGACCGCCAGGTAGGCGCTCAGTACGATCATGGCCAGCCTGGTCGCCGGTGACCAGGTCACCGGCTTGAGCAGGGCAACCGGCGGCATCCGCCAGGTGCTG
>DPMS01000932.1 GCA_003541285.1 Actinomycetota bacterium | reverse complement strand
ACCAACTTGCCGATGCCGTGGGCCGTGGGCGGCAATCCAGAGTGCGTGCTCGATATCTTGGTAGTCGCCACGGCGGATGGCAGCCCGGACCAGCTCAAACAAGGCGCGGCTCTTATGGAGGTTGCCAAAGCGGGTAATCCAGCTGAGCCACGCCGGGTAGTCGGCCGCGTGGCCGGCGTACGGCGCCAGCAGTTCGGCCATCCGGTCTGCTCGCTCACTGGCTGCCCCCAGCATCACCTCGATGGCGTGGGCATGGTCAGCTGGATTGCGACTGGCCAGCCATCCTGCGATGACTCCCTCAGCGTCGAGGCACTCAAACCACGGGACCGTGCGCATCGTTACCCAGAGCCGGTCAGCGAAAGGCAGCGCTCTTGCTACCAGCCGAGCCATCATCTGCCATTCGGCAGCCGTGGGTCCGGTCAGAGCCTGCAGGAAGGCAAGCACAGTGTCCTTGATGTGAAAGCGCACAGCCGGATCGCTCAGCACCGCTTCGACTTCGGATACGTAACGCTCGGGCTCTTCGTCACGAAGGTGAACCAGGATCTGGCGTACCTGGCCACGCCGGAAGAGCTCCTGCTCGCCGGCATGCAGAAACTCAACCAACGATTGCCCGCGGTTGATCCAGCGCCTGGCGAAGGCGTAGTCGAAGAATGCCTCGTGGAAGAAGGCCAGCCGTCGCCCATCGAGAACCAGGACGCCTTGTGAGATCAAGACCACGGCGTCACTGTGCAGGTCGTCAGCGTCAAGGACCGATTCGGGGACGACTAGCCGCTGCCGCTCACTCATCACCTCGGCCATAGCACCGACCACCGTGGCGAATCGAGGCGGGTTAGCCGGACGCTGCTGCTGGCTGTCTTGTTCCTTTCGGTCCCAGTAGGTGTCAAACAGCTGACGGCTAGTGGTGAAGGACAGGGCGTTGGGCTGATCGGCCACCGTCTGCAGCAGGACGAGGTGCAGCGGCGTGCGGAGGAGATCGCGCTGCTTGTCCGATAGCCGGTCAGCGCCCAACCCCATCGATCGGACGGCCTCATCGACCTGCTCATCTGACAGCCCAGTCACTTGGATGCGGCCTACGCCTTCAGTGGCTGCCAGCGCACGGATGCGATGATCATTCTTGGCATCAAACTCGCGGCAAGCCAGCACTACTCGCATCTCTGGGAAGGCTCTGACCTCTCGCAGAAGTTCGATGATCACATCGAAGGTGGCTGGCATCCGGCCTGAGGCCAGGCTCAGCGCGTCGAGTTGGTCAATGACGAGCACGCTCGGCCCACCTTGGGCGACAGCCGCCAAGGCCGTCACTGGCGAAACATCCAGGTTCCGCCGTTGGCCAAGCTCGGTGGTAGACGAGAACGGTTCAATACGATCGAGACGCAGGGCCAAGACAGGCCAGCCGTCTGCCTCGATCCGATCCACAGCCTGGTACAGGACAGCGCTCTTGCCACCACCACCTGACCCGATAACAAACAGCGGCAGCCCTCGGCTGTCTTGCAACTGGTCGACGAGATCCCTGGCCTCAGCGCGCGGAATCGCCGGTTGCAGTAGCTCGCGCTCAACGCTCTCCTTCCAACTGGTCAGGATCGTGCTGACGCTTTGGCGGATGGTCGGGTTGCCAAGGAGCCGTTTGGGCCTCAGCCCAAACGGCTCCAGGAGTTCCGTCAGCTTGTGCGCGTCGAGCGGCGTCCGTAGATGATCCTTGACCAAGTTGCCAAGGCCGACCGCGGCAAGTTCTGGCGCTGCCCCTTCGAGCAGTAGGCCGGCCAGAACGGCGTTCATGCGCGTAAGGTCGCGCTCATCTGGCCACAGGACCTCCAGCCCTTGCAAAGTCCGCCAGGCTTTTTCGGCCGATCCATAGGCCTTTCCACTGAGATAGTCGAAGCCAGTACGCAACCGTTGGCTGGTCAACATGTGTTCAACGAACGATTGGAGGTCAGGCGATCGTCGAGCCGCATCGGCCACGCTGTTAAGCACTGCGGCCGGAATAGTAGATACAAACCAGAACTGTCGGCCCCTGGATACATGGTGTTGGGCGGCCGCCAACAGGCCGTTGGCCTTGAGTACGTGCAACTCCCACTCGTTGGCTTCGCCGATCTGCCGCTTGACCTGATGAATCCCGACCTTGTCGCCGCGCCGTACGGTGAACTCCGCGCCGAGGCTGATCTCACCCACGTCCTCAACCGTCACCGAGTCGACGTCGCCGAGCAGAACATACAGGAGGTGGCGAGCGGTCCAGCGGCCTTCGTAACGCTCACCGAACTTGGCAGCCTCACCACCTGAACGTGGACTCATTCCTCGTCTCCCGCCGACTGCTGGACGATTGGCCGCACCTCAGCGCTCATCTATCTTTCCGGGCCAAGGCGATCAGCGGCGTCGAGTCGCAGAAGCTCGTCGAGAGCCCGCGTGACGCACCGTGACCGGCACTGGTCTACTCCCGGCGAGCAAGTAGCCGCCGATCAGGGCGGCTGCAGTGGCACTGGCCGATCTCGCGTAACCCGCGCGGATCGGGTGGTTCTGCTGCGCGGGGCGTGGGCGGTGACCGGTGTACTGTTCCGGCCCGACGCTGGCCCGGTGTGCCGGGTGACCGCGGCCGGGTATGACGAGAGGACCCGCCTCTGCTGCTTGCGGATCTCGATTGCGCGGTGCGGGAGCTGGCCCGTGTCTCCGCGCCTGCCTGGGGTCCTCTGTCATGGTCCTTCCATCCCGCCGCTGGGTGGCCCGCCACGGGCCAGTGGCCCTGCCACGGGGGACCTCTGGCCCTCGCGGGCAAGGCGCACGCTGATACTCCGATTACGCCAGCAAGACCTGCGCTGAGGCCCCAGCGTCCATCCGGGCAGTCTGGGTGCGCGGGAGGATGCGGCAGCTGAAGACGGGCAGGCGGATGGCGAACGGGCTCGGCGATGGCTGCCTGCCGCAGGCTCGGGTCCCCGCGCACGCCGCCGCCGGCGGGTATGCCTGTTCGCCCTCGGCGCCAGGCGGGCTGGCCGGGGTGCAGGGGGAACGGCAGAGCGGGCATGACCTCCGCTCCGGCCCCAAGCGGTCAGCCGAAGGCGCGAACGGCGCAGTAGACCCCGGACCCGAGCATGACGGCTGAACCCAGGGCCAGGAGGAAAGCGTCGAAGACCCGCGGGTCATCCCCTGCCGGTACGACCGAGTCCGGCTGGGCGGGATCATAGGTGATCCGGACTGTCTGGCCCGCCTTTTTCCCTTTGGCTAGAGCATGGCCGGTGTACCCGGCATTGACCAGCTGACCCCTTACATCGGTGAAAGAGAGCCTGACCGTGGTGACCCAGCTCTGGAACCCGGACGGGACGGAGACGTAACGCTCAGTAAGACTCACGATGGTCGCCTCCGCGGTCAGGCCGTGCCTGCGCAGATGCCGGGCCGCCGCCAGCCGGCCGGCCGCATCTGCGGCGCCCAGCGCGGCAGCCACCGCAGATACCGCCGCGGCGGCCAGCAAGCCCCCGGTGCCGAGAGTGATGCCCCCAGCAACTGCAATAAGCGCCAGGACGGCCAGGAAGCTCAGCCCGCACCCAGCGAAGCTTGCCACCCGGCGCCTGGCGTTATGGGTTGCCATCGCGGACCGCCCCTCCTGCACTCTTGCGGCCTCAACCATTTACCCTCAATCCCGGCAGCGTGTCAGCCCCTGACTGCCTGCTGTCCAGGCGCAGACCCGGGTATCAGCATGCGAACGTGTCCCGCGTAGCGGTCTCAGCCCTGAGGCGCTCGCCGCGGCGCCCTCGGCCCCGATCTTGATGCACTGCCCGGCCAGGCCAGCAACCCAGTGGGCGTCAACCGCGGCCGATCTCCGCACTGTGCCGCCTGGCAGGGCACCCACCCGGGCCCGGTGCCGGGAAACGAACGGTGGCCCGGCCGGGCATGCGCTCCATAATTTCTCCGGGTGAGGCGGCTGACCGCCGTGCGCTCTCGACTGGATAATCCGTGCCCCCTTCAGCGCCCTGACCCTGCTCAGTGAACGACCGCAAATATTCGGCGTTATACGGGTGATCGAAGATCACCAAGCCCTTCGGGCCGTATAACGCTAGATACACGGGTGATCATCGCCGGCTTCCGAGTCCGATATGCGGAGATGACCACCCGTGTATCACTCGATCCGGCGCCGCGCTGGCCGATGAACCGATCACGCTCCGCAACCAGCGCTGGTCTGCGGCCAGTGCGCGAGATCCGTTCGGTGCGGCCGTGAGCGGCGGGCTACTCACTGCATGGCTGTCTGTGCTAACGTCGCTGCTCGATTGCCCCTACCATATAGACGATTGATCCGAGACATCCGAGTAGCGAGAGTCATGATGAGAGTTGAGTGGCGTGTCCAGCGCTGACGCCTGGCAGAAGGTGACAGAGCTGGCGCGTGAGCGACCAGACTGGCTCCCGGTCCTGCGAGCAGCATGCGAGGAGGCGGAGCAGAGTGAACGCTTCGGCGGTCGCTTCGCCGGCCGGTGGGTACTCCAGCGGCTGGCCACGCCAGGTGGGCCACCGCAACACCGGCCCGGGCTACGGCTCTTGGTGGGCTACGGCTTCCTGGAGAAGGCCGGGGAGTCGTCCAGGGGGGGCAGGAGGGCTTATTACCGCATGCCCGAATGGCGCAACGTCAAGCACGCGCTCGACAGGCTGGAATCCGCCGAAGAGGAGCCACCCGGCCAGTAACAAAATCAATCACTCAACTGCTTCTATGTAAGGAGGACGATATGAGCCTGCATAACTTTCAGCTGCAGTACATCCCAGAACCGGCAGGGCAGAAGCTATCACTCAATACAGCCGAGCCTCGTGTGCGGGAAGCCACCGTGCGACAGGCATCAGATATTGTTACGCCCATCTACCATTCCTGGGAAGAAGCACTGAAGACTGGCGGCGTGAACTGGCAGCGGTTCCAGGCTGCAGGCTCAAAGAATCATGCAGCGTGGCAGGGGTGGATCAATAGCACGCTCTCATGGCACGCTGCCCCAGAGTGCTTCGTTGAGGAGCTCAACCTGAGCTCGGACGGGCAGCTTAAGTTCACGCTTTCACAGTCATAGCACCGGCGTGGTCTCGCCGAACTCCAGATCCCGCTGATCGGATGGGAGCCCGACGAGTGGGTAAGCAGAACTGGAAATTCTGTACGGGTCACACTGGCACGTACGGTCCGCGACTTGAGGCACCGAGTCGGCGATCTGTTTGGGTGACTCCGTGCCGAAAGTCACTTTGCGTGAACGTCACTCGCCGAGTCGCGGGGATATGGCTCGCGCGTCCGAAGCGCGATGATCTGCACCGGGGGCCGGGCCGGCCACCCCCGGCTGCCCGGGTGGTGTTGGCGAGGGGCGGGGTGAACCGGTCTGCGGACCTGGCGTGGGGTGCCAGGGCGGGTTGCCCTCAGGGGTGACGGTGCGGTGGCTGATGATGTCGTGCTGAGCCGCGGCGGCTGCCAGAACGGGGCCATTTGCATCTGGGGTGAACGTACTGTGTGAGTAGCTCCCAGGTCCTGCCAGGTCGGCCGGTTGCGGGTCGCTTGCCAGGCGGGACCATGCATTGACGTGTCAGCGGGGGCCGACCGCGACCAGACCGAGCGCCGCCTCGTGCCGGCCGTCGATCCGGAGGAGGTCGTTGAGCGTTCCGTCGAAGAACGCGCCGACCATGCACGCTCCCAACCCGGCGGCTTCCGCAGCGAGGTAGAGGTTCTGGGCCACGTGGCCTCCTTCCCAGCAGATGTACCGGTAGTGGCGTTCGTGGTATTTCCATCGCGTCCGCTGGAACAGGCCGGTAAGCACGAACACCGCCGGCGCTGTGCGCAGGAACTCCTGGCCCAGACCGGCGATCATCAGGTCACCGGCGACCGAACCGGCGCGTACTGGCTCGAGTGCCTGCGCCCGGACGTCGACGTGGTAGAGGCCGGCGTCGATGCCCTCGACCCGGCTGACCGCCACGTAGGTTTCGATCGGGTAGAGCGCGCCGGCTGACGGGGCGGTGCGGTAGTCGGCGCTCGAGGTGATGGCGGTGGCCGCGTGGACCAGCCAGGCGAGCTCTTGCGCGGTCAGCATCCGGTCGCGGTAGTCCCGGAGCGACCGGCGCTGTTGCAGCGCCTGGCCGACGCTCAGTTCGGGCAGCGGGAGGCCGGCAGCAAGCGCGACGGTTGCGCCACCAGCGACGCGCTTGTAACGGGCGGGCTGGCTCCCCCAGCTGACTACGCTGCGCAGCAGGCTGCGCAGACCAAGAGAGCTCTCCCGGTGGTAGAACAGCCCGACGTCACCGCCGTTGTAAGGATCGGGCGAGATCCCGGTCTTCACAAACCAGCCGGCGGCGGCGCCCACGACACCCGCCCCGGCCGCTGCCAGTGCTGCCCGGCGCGCCGGCCCGGAGCGCACGTGCTCCGAAACCGCCGGGGCCACGCCAACGACGGCACCCTCGGGTGGTGCCGTCGGGGCCCGGCGCCGCGACGCGAACGGTACCAGGAAAAACCTCCAGTGCGTCGCCACGTGGACCACGACGAGCGCCGCCAGGACGTACCCGGCCCACCGGTGGAGAACGAACTGGCTGAGACCGAGCCTGTCCACCAGCAGCCCGGTCAAGAACACGACGACCGCCGCACCGAGCAGCACGACATCAAGGGCGTATCTCAGGAACCTGCGAGACATCTCGGAGGCCTCCTTGAACCACCACGGCCCGCCGCGAGACTAGCGTGATCGGGCCGGTGACGAACACAACACCAGCTCACCGGGCCACGCCCGCCCGGGGCCAGAGGCACAGGTCCTGCCCGCACCTGCCGGACGTCTGCCCCTGCGCCCACCAGGCCCCGGATTCCCAACCGGACCACCGGATCGCCGGCCCACTCACACTCGGCGCCAGGCGTTCCCAAAAGCGCCGCATGCGGCGGGGCTGGACGCCGGCGCAG
>DPMS01000410.1 GCA_003541285.1 Actinomycetota bacterium | reverse complement strand
GATCGCCGACGGCACGTTCGGCGTCACCCGCCGGCCCGCCGACGGCGGGCGGGGACTGGACGGTGTGGTCGAGCGGGCGGAAGGCTACTTCAACCCCGCAGCGCAGTTCCTGGAAGGGGGGCAGACCGCGAGCCAAAGGGGCTCAGGGCGCCCCGGAGGCGAGCGGGGAGACAGAGCATGACCGCCACGGTTATCAGGCCGTACGGCGACACCACGGGCGACGGGAGGGTGCAGCTGTCGTTCACGCTGCCGGTCCCGTTCGGCAGCGAGCACGAGCGTGCCCTGGCCGAGGGCGCGGCACTGCAGCTGGCAGCCAAGATGGGCCTCAGCCCGGCGATGGTGGTGCACGCGAAGGGGATGGGCCCGTCGTTCACGTTCTTCATCGTCTACGGCCAGGTGAGCCATCTGGTGGACCTGTCACAGGTCAGCGTCGCCGAGCGCGAGTTCCCCGTCCTGCCGGCGGCAGAGATCAACCTGCGCATCCGGTCATGGCTCGGGCGTGAACTGGTCGTGCTGGGGGCCTGCATCGGCACGGACGCGCACACAGTGGGCATCGATGCGATTCTCAACGTCAAGGGCCATGCGGGGGAGAAGGGCCTGGAGTACTACCGCGAGATGCGGGTGGTGAATATGGGCGCGCAGGTGGACGTGGCCGACCTGGTGGCCCGCGCCCGGGCGGAGCGGGCTGACGCGGTGCTGGTCAGCCAGGTGGTCACCCAGCGCGACGCGCATCTGGCGGGTGCCCGCGCCCTGGGCGCCGCGTTCAGCGCGGACGGCGGGCCCCGGCCGCTGCTGGTCGTGGGCGGGCCACGGTTTGACCCGGGGACGGCGGCCGAACTGGGCGTGGACAAGATCTTCGGGCGGGGCACCACACCCCGCGAGGTGGCCAGTTACCTGGTGCACACCCTCATCGGCCAGCCGGCGGCGGCACCGGCCACGGCGGCCGGGGAGGCCGGGGAGGCCGGGACATGACCGCAAGCGGGCCGCAGGAGGGCATGTCCGTGACCCACCGCCGGTATGTGCCGGCCAGCCATGCGCACTATGGCGGGAACCTCGTCGACGGCGCCTATGTGCTCGGCCTGTTCGGGGATGTGGCCACCGAACTGGCCATCCGGACCGATGGTGACGAGAGCCTGTTCGCCTCCTACTCCGACGTCCAGTTCCGCGCTCCCGTGCTGGCCGGTGACGTGATCGAAGCCACCGCAACCCTGATCCGGGCTGGCCGGCGCAGCCGCGAACTGGCCTTCGAAGCCCGCGTCGTCTGCCGTGCCGACCCCGGCCGCAGCCCATCGGCGTCCCGCGTGCTGGACGAGCCGGTCATCGTGGTGACCGCCACCGGGACCGTGGTCGTCCCGTGACCCGGGCGGGGCCAGGCACCTTCCGGCCTGCCTGGAAACGCTCAGTCGCGGATGGTGAAGAACATGCAGGTACCGCTGGATGGCGTTCGCGCCGCCGCCGATCCTGAAACTGACTAGTTCTTGCATGTTCCTAGAATCTGAGGGTAGCATTCAATTTATTGGAACTCCTGGAAGGCGGTGAGTGTCATGACTGTGCTGGCGGCGCGGGGGAGTGCCGGGACGCGGAGGTGGTGGGCGCTGGCGGCGCTGGCGCTGGGGCTGCTGGCGGTCGGGCTGGATGCCACCGTGCTGAGTGTGGCGCTGCCGACGCTGGCGGGATCGCTGCACGCCTCTGCATCTGACCTGCAGTGGTTCATCTCCGCCTACACGCTGGGGCTCGCGGTGGGCCTGCTTCCCGGCGGGCTGCTGGGGGACAGGTACGGGCGCAAGAAGATCATGCTCGGCGCTCTCGCCATGTTCGGGCTGGGCTCGCTTGCCTGCGCGTACGCGCCGTCGGCCGGCTGGTTCATCGCCTCCCGGGCGGTGCTCGGGCTCAGTGCCGGCTTCATGGTGCCGCTGTCCCTGTCGGTGCTCACGGTGATGTTCACGGACGAGGAGCGGCCCAAGGCGGTCGGCATCTGGGCGGCGGCGAACTTCCTGGCGCTGCCAGCCGGGCCGATCCTGGGCGGCTGGCTGCTGAGCAACTACTGGTGGGGCTTGGTGTTCCTGATGAACCTGCCGGTGGTAGTGGTCGGGCTCATCGCAGTCGCGGCGCTGCTGCCCGAGTCCCGGGCCGAGGAGCGCCCGGTGCTGGACCCGGTGGGGATCGTGGCCTCATGTGCCGGTCTCGCGGTGCTGGTCTACGGCTTCATCGCCGCCGGGCAGGACGGCTGGACCGCGCCCGCCGCGCTAGCCGCCATGGCCGGCGGGGCACTTGTCCTGGCGGGCTTCGTCGGCTGGGAACTCCGGCTGGGCCGGCAGCCCGGCGGGCAGCCGCTGGTGGACATGGGACTGTTCCGGTCGGCCAGATTCACCTGGGGGACGATCCTGTCGGGCTTCGGCATCTTCGCGATGTTTGGGCTGCTGTTCGCCGCGCCCCAGTTCTTCCAGGCAATCGTGGGTGTGAATGCGATGGGCAGCGGGATCCGGCTGCTGCCCATGATGGCGGGCCTGGCCGTCGGCGCGGGCCTGGCCGACCAGATGGCCAGGCGCATCGGCGCCAAGATAACGGCCGCGCTCGGCTTCGCCGTCCTGGCCGCCAGCCTGGCGGCCGGCGCCACCATGAGCGTGACCAGTTCCGGCACCTTCATCGCAGGCTGGACCGCGGTCAGCGGGCTCGGCTTCGGGCTGGCGCTGGCCACCGCCGCCTCGGCCGCCGTCGCAGAACTGCCCAAGGAGCGGGCAGGAGTCGGCTCCGCCGTGTTCCAGTCGGTGCAGAAGATAGGTGCCCCACTGTCGGCCGCGATCCTCGGCAGCGTGCTCAGCGCCGGCTACCTGAGCCAGCTGCACCTGGCCGGCCTGCCCATGGCTGCCGCCAGGGCTGTCCGCAGCGACGTGTTCGCTGGCATCGCCGTGGCCACCAAGCTCGGCTCGCCCCAGCTGCTGGCGTCAGTGCGGGCGGCGTTCGTGCACGGGATCGGCGCCATGCTCTGGGTCAGCGCCGGCCTGGCAGTGGCAGGGGTCGTGCTGGCGCTGCTCTTCCTGCCCTGGCGGGCTACCGCGGCGAAGGAGCCTGCGGGCGTCGGCCGGCTCCCGGATGCGGGAGAATCTGCCCATGACCGCGCTGCCTGAGCATGTCCCCGATGCGCCTGCCGCGCCCCGGCCGGGGCTGCGGGAGCGCAAGAAAGCCAGAACGCGTGCTGCCATCCGGGAGCACGCGCTCCGGCTTTTCCGTACAAAGGGGTACGACGCCACCACCGTCGAGCAGATCGCCGAGGCGGCGGAGGTATCCCCGAGCACATTCTTCCGTTACTTCCCGACCAAGGAAGATGTCGTCCTCCAGGACGACATGGACCTGCTCTGGCTGGAAGCCGTGAAAGCCCAGCCGCCCGAGCTCAGCCCTGTCGCCGCATTGCGCGCCGGCATGCGGGACGCCTTCGCCTCTTTGCCCCCGGAGGAGTTCGCGCGGCTGCGTGAGGCCATGAACCTGGCCCTCACCGTGCCCGCGGTGCGGGCCCGCAGCCTGGACGAGTTCTCCCGGACGATCGGCATGATCGCGGCCGCGCTGGCAGAGCGGTCGGGACGGGACGCGGACGACCCGAACGTCCGCACCTTCGCAGGAGCAGTCGTGGGCGTCGCCATGACAGTGTGGTTCGCCGGCTCCGGCGACAGCCTGGCCGACTTCGCGGACAAGTTCGACAAAAGCCTGGCCCTGCTGGAAGCCGGCCTGCCGCTGTAACCCATCACCGGGAGCAGGCCGGGTGGCTGCAGACCAAGCGTTATGCATGGTCTGCAGCCACCCGGTGTGCGACTTAAGACTCGGCGCCGAAGGCCTTGATCTCCTCGTACTCCGCCTCGGTCAGCTCACGCGGCACTTCGCCCTTGGCCAGCTTCTCGCTCTGGACGTGGTGGCGGATGCCCTCCACCACCTCCGGGTTGGCCAGGGTGGTGACATCGCCGATATCGGTGAAGTTGGATACCGAGGCGATGACCCGGCGCATGATCTTCCCGGACCGGGTCTTGGGCATGTCCGACACGATCCACACGTGCTTCGGCCGGGCGATCTTGCCGATCTCGACCTCGATCGCATGCGTGACCTTGGCGGCCATCTCGTCGCTGGCCACGAACCCAGGCTTGAGCGAGACGTACATTTCCACCGCCCGGCCGCGGATGTCGTCCATCACCGGGACCGCCGCCGCCTCAGCCACCTCGGGCACGGTCAGGCTCGCTGATTCGAGTTCCTTCGTGCCGAGACGGTGGCCGGCCACGTTGATCACGTCGTCGACGCGGCCGAGGATCCGGTAGTAGCCGTCGGTGGCCCGGACCGCGCCATCGCCCGCGAAGTAGGGCCAGTCGCGCCAGTCCTTGCTGTCGGGGTTGGTGTTGTACTTGCGGTAGTACACATCCACGAACCGTTCCGGCTGCCCCCAGATGGTCTGGAAGATCCCGGGCCATGGGTTCCGGATGCAGATGTTGCCGGCCTTGCCGTCGGGGACCTCATCCCCGTGCTCGTCATAGACGGCGGGGTAGATGCCGATCACCGCCGGGCCGCAACTGCCGGGCTTCATCGGCTTGAGGGCCGGCAGTGTGCTGCCCAGGAAGCCACCGTTCTCGGTTTGCCACCAGGTATCCACGATCGCCGCCTCGCGCTTGCCGACGAACTCGTAGTACCACCGCCACACCTCGGGCTCGATCGGCTCGCCAACCGTGGTCATGTGCTTG
>DPMS01000666.1:15106-15229 GCA_003541285.1 Actinomycetota bacterium | reverse complement strand
AAGACCACGCTGCTGCACCTGGCCGGCACCCTCGACAGACCCACGTCGGGCACGGTGCGGGTCACCGGCCTGGACGCCAGCACGCTGACCGACCGGGAGCTGTCGGGGCTGCGGGCCGCGTCG
>DPMS01000666.1:0-15018 GCA_003541285.1 Actinomycetota bacterium | reverse complement strand
ACCGGCAACCTCGACTCCGCCACCGGCCAGTCCATCCTGGCCCTGCTGGAAGACCTGCACGCCGGCGGGGCCACCATCGTGGTGATCACCCACGACCAGGTCATCGCCGCCCACATGCCCCGCCAGATCCACATGCTCGATGGGCAGATCACCTCCGACACCGCCGCCACTGCGGCGCGCGGCCCGGCCAGCATCCCAGCGCCGGCAAACCCCAGGGGGCCGGCCGCTTCCCCGCCCCGCCCGGGAGGATTCTCATGACCACGCGCTCACCTGGCAGCGCAGCGGCCGGCCCAGCCGCGCTGCTGGCCCGGCCCGGCCCGTCGGCCAGCCTGGCGGCGCGCGGCCGGCCGGCCGCGGCGCGGCTGCGCCCGGCGGACCTGGCCCGGCTGGCGGTCACCGGATTGCGCACCCGCAAACTCCGCGCCGCGCTGTCGGGGCTGGGGATTGCGATCGGGGTGGCGGCGATCGTGGCGGTCCTCGGTTTGTCCGCCTCCTCCTCCGCCGCCCTGAACGCGGAGATCGCCGCGCTGGGCACCAACCTGCTCACCGTCACCAACGGGCAGAACCTCACCGGCGGCACCGCCGAGCTGCCCATCGTGGCACCCGGGATGATCTCCCGGCTGCCCGGCGTGACCAGCGTGCAGGACACCGGATCTGTCAATAACGTCAATGCCTACCGCAGCCCGCTCATCCCGGCCATCTTGACCAGCGGGCTGTCGGTGAACGCGGCCACCACTGGGCTGCCCAGAGTGGTGGGCACCTCAATGGTCGAAGGCCAGTTCCTCAACGCCGCCACTGCCCGCCAGCCTGTCGCGGTGCTCGGCGCCACCACCGCCCAACTGCTGGGCATCGACCGGATCTGGCCTGGGGAGCGGATCTGGCTCACCCAGCCCAGCGGCGGCATGTGGTTCTACCTGGCCGGGATCCTCAAACCCGCCACCCTCGCCCCCGGCATCGACACCAGCGTCCTGGTCGGCTTCCCCGCCGCCGAACGCTACCTCGGCTTCGACGGCCACCCCTCGCAGATCTACCTGCGCGCGGTCACCAACCAGGTCAGCACGGTGGACAGCCTGCTGGCCGCGCAGGCCAACCCGGAAAACCCCAGCGAGGTCAGCGTCGCCCAGCCCTCCTCCGCCCTGGTCGCCCAGCGAGACGCGAAAGCCGCGTTCAATACCCTGTTTTTGGGCCTGGGCTCGATCGCGCTGCTGGTCGGCGCGATCGGGGTGGCCAACATCATGGTCATCGCCGTCCTCGAACGGCGCAGCGAGATCGGCCTCCGCCGCGCCCTGGGCGCGACCAGAGGCCAGATCCGCACCCAGTTCCTCACCGAAGCGATCCTGCTGGGCCTGGCCGGCGGCACCGCGGGAGTCCTCGCCGGGTCCGCCGCTACCGCCAGCTACGCCCGCCTCAAAGGCTGGGCCGTGGTGATCCCGGCCGAGGCCTGGGCCGGCGGCCTGGGCGCCGCCCTCCTCATCGGCGCCATCGCCGGGCTGTGGCCCGCCATCCGCGCCGCCCGCCTCTCTCCCACCCAAGCCCTCTGGAGCATATGAACCGGCCGGCCCCAGCCGTCCCGACCTGGAACAAGATCGCCTCCTGTTGCGCCGGGCTGCGACGATCTGCGGGCTGATGCGCCGGCTCTGAGCAGAGCGTGCCTTTGCGCTGTCCCATGTCCAGACCTCATCAGCAGGGATATGCAGTTACCTCGTCGCTGAAGACGGTCGGGGTGATCTGTGTTGAAACATTCCGATTCAAGTTGTCTTCGATTGCGCCGACCCGCCGGTGGTGGCGCGGTTCTGGGCAGATGCGCTCGGCTACCAGTTGCAGGGCCGCCCCAGCCGACCGCCGCGTGGGGGGCATGGCTGGCCGATCATGGTATCCCGGAAGAACACTGGGATGACGCCAGCACGATCATCGATTCTGACGGCAACGGCGCACGTATCTACTTCCCGCGGGTACCTGAGCTGAAAGCGGTCAAGAACCGCCTGCACCTCGACGTGAACGCGGGTGGCCCACCTGGCACGCCCCCATCCGACCGGCGTGCCCGCGTTGACCAAACCGTCGAGCGGCTGACCACATCTGGGGCGACCTTCGTCGCCGCGAACACGCAGCACGGTGAGTACTGCGTCACCATGCTCGATCCCGAGGGGAACGAGTTCGACGTCCAGAGAGCCCCTGACCGGTGCTCGCAGGCGTGCACGGTTCGTCCAGCGGCCCGCTGCCGCCAATAGTGCGTGGCCCTGCATGTCCAAAGAGCCACATCGTGCCCGCCACGTGCCCGTAACGAGGGTCATGCACGGCGATTCACGTCATTCACGGGGCAGTCGGCGATGTTCCTGACCTGTGCAGCCGCGCGTCTTCTGGTCGCGGCCACTGCCTTTGCAAGCAGGGGATCACGGCGGCAGGCCGCAGGGACCTTGGCCTTGCATCAGAGACCAGAGGGCGGGTAGCGACATCGTGGAGTGCCGGATGTGCGCCGAGGGGGTGCTCGCCAGTCTGTGCCGAACAGGTTGGCCTTGAGCAGCAGCCCGGCCACGATCGGTCCGGCGACGGCCGACAACCCGATGACAGGGCCGAGCGCGGCGAAGGCCTTGTTAATACGCGCGGGCGGGAAGAGGTCGCGTATCAGCCCGAACGCCTGGGGCGTGAGTATCGCGGCCGACAGGCCCTGTATCACGCGCGCGGCGATCAGGGAACCCGGTGACCACGCGAGCGCGCATGCGGCGGACGCGAGCACGAACCAGGTCAGGCCGGTCATCAGCATCCGCTTGCGGCCGAACATGCCGCCGAGCCGCCCGCCGGTCATCAGCCCGACGGCGATGGCCAGCGTGTACGCCGCCGCGATCCATTCCAGGGCGGAGCTCGACATGCCCAGGTCGCGCTTTAGTCCCGTGAGCACCGGTGTTTACCCTGGGGGGCGGGGCGTGACGAGACCGGTCTCGTAGGCGGTGATGACGAGCTGGGCCCGGTCGCGGGCGGCCAGCTTCGTCAGCAGGTGACCGACGTGGGTACGTGCGGTGGCGAGGCTGATGTGGAGATGCCCGGCGATCTCCTGATTGGTCAGGCCGCGGCCGATAAGGGTGAGGACCTCGCGCTCCCGGCTGGTCACCGTGGCCAGTTCTGGCGCCGGGACATGCGAAGGACGCAGTCGGCGGGCGAACTCGCCGATCAGCCTGCGGGTAACGGTGGGTGCCAGGAGGGCCTCCCCGGCGGCGACCACCCCGATGGCTTTCAGCAGGTCGGCGGGCGGGGTGTCTTTGAGCAGGAAGCCGCTCGCTCCGGCCCGCAGCGCCGCGTAGACGTACTGGTCCAGGTCGAAGGTGGTCAGGATGATGACGCGGCTGCGCTCGGTCTCGGGGCTGCCGCAGATCAGGCGGGTGGCTTCGATGCCGTCGAGCTGTGGCATTCGGATGTCCATCAGGATCACATCGGGGTGCTCACGCTGGGCCAGATTGACGGCTTCCTGGCCGGAGCTGGCCTCGCCTACGGTGGCCAGGCCGGGGCAGGAGTCGATCAGCAGGCGGAACGTGCCGCGCAGCAGCGACTGGTCGTCGGCGACCAGGACAGTGATGGATTCCTGGGCTGGCTCGTTCACCTGGGCGGTGACCCATCGGCTGGGACGGCGGTGGCGGTGAGCGGCAGGCGTGCGGTGACCCGGAATCCGCCGCCCGGGCCCGGTCCGGCCGTGAACTCGCCGCCGAACAGGGTGACCCGTTCCCGCATCCCGATGATGCCGTGCCCGCCTGCCGCCGCGTGCTGGGTGCGCCGGATGTTCCCGGCGTCGGTGACGTCGATGAAGACATCGCGCGCGGTGCGGTCGACCCGCACCCTGCAGCGGGTGGGCGCGGCGTGCTTGACCACGTTGGTCAGTGCTTCCTGGATGATCCGGTACGCCGCCAGCGCCACCCCGTCGGGCAGGCCGGGTGCCGGGTCCACATCCAGGTCAGCGTGAACACCTGCCTCAGCCGCATGCCCGGCCAGCCCGGCCAGGTCTGCTAGGCCGGGAGCGGGCAGCCGCTCGTCACCGGTATCGCCGGGGAGCGGTGCCGCGCTGTCAGTTCCGGCGCGGAGCACGCCGAGCATCCGGCGCATCTCGGTCAGCGCTCGCCGGCCGGTGTCTTCGATGACGGTCAGCGCATCGCGCACGTCGTCTGGCCGGGAGTCGATCAGGTAGTTGGCCACGGACGCCTTGACCGTGATCAGGCTAATACTGTGAGTAATCACGTCATGCAGCTCGCGGGCGATGCGCAGCCGCTCGTCAGCCACCGCACGGCGGGTGGCCGAGGTGCCACTTCACTCCTCCGCCTCGCCGAGTGCGGCCAGCTTGCGGTTGACCTCGGCCAGGTCGAACGGCCCGGGTTCTTCGGGGTCGTCCTCGCACCAGTACTCCACCGGGGAGTCGCCCTTGTATGCCACGCAGACCGGGTAGTCCTGGCCCCGGTCGCGCGGGAGCGTCTGCTCCAGCGTGATCTCGTGCTCCCAGCATGCCCCGAGGTCATAGGTGTAGCTGATCTTGCCGGCGTTGCGTGCCATGGCATCGCGCAGCCGGATCGCCTCTTCGTCGCGGGTCTCGTCGAGGTCCATGAGCGGGTCGCTGTACTGTTTCTTCCCCGCCTGAAACACGTGCAGATGGTCGCCGTCCCAGCCGAACAGCAACTGGATGACGTCGTGCAGGTCGCCGAGGGTGGCCATGACCGGCAGCCGCACCCGGCGCCAGATCGGCGGCCGGGAGCCTGCCAGCGAGACCTTCAGCCCGGCCACCTGGTCGATGCTGCGCGGCGCGCCGGAGGCGGCGAACTCCGCCACCTCCTGCGAGAGTTCTGCGGCATCCGGGTGACCCGTGGCCCGCACCTCCGCGAGGCACGTGTCCAGGTCCGTCCCCGGCATGCTGTCCCAGACGCGGCTGAGCGCCTCATCCGGGCCCTTGTCCTGCAACGCGGCAGCCGCGGCCTCCACCGCCAGCCAATCCCAGTCGGCGTCGCCGGGTTCGGGTCCCTGGTCCCAGGCGGCCAGCACCGCACGGGCGTGCGGGCCGACGCGCGGCGCCGCCGTCAGCTCCCGCCAGGCCGGCAGCGCCTCTTCGCCGAGCCGCTGTACCACCCCGACGGCCACGCCGCGCAGCAGCGGCGACATCCCCTCGGCGGCGGTGAGGATCTCCCGTGCCGCTTCGGCGGGCTGACGTTCGGCCAGCCAGCCCCACGCCACATGGTCCCGCTGTTCCTCATCGCAGAACCGGGCCGCCTCAGCGATCATCTCGCCGACCGGCAGGCCCGGGTCCGCCAGGCCGGGCAGGCCAGCCGCCAGATGCCCGGCCGCCCAGCAGCCCAGCGGAGTAATCACCGGCTGACCCCGGCCGGCTACCGCACCGAACTCGGCCAGCAGCGCCAGCAGCCCGGCAAGCGGCATTCCGGTTTCGAGGTCGTAATACCTGTCGGCCGCGTGCAACGGCTCCCAGGACGACTTGTCATATCGATCGCACAGGTCATGCAGCGCCGCGTGCACCGGCCCCCACAGGCCGCCGGCGCGAGGCACGCCGTCCTCGCGAAGGACCTCGAGCAGCGCCATCGCCAGCAGGCGCACGCTATCTTCGTCCTGCGGGTACGACTCCGCCGCGCACACCGCGCGCAAGGCCGCCAGCCATCCGGCAAGCAGGTCCGCATCGCCCGGCGGCCAGCGCTCCAGTGCGGGACCGCCGCTCACCCACCCGCCGCCGATCTGCAGCAGGCCGGTCGCGACCGCGAGGCACCAGGGCCGGTGCAGCGCCCGGATATTGGCCATTGTGCGCAGCCGCGGCGGCACGTCCACGCCGACAGCCGCGCCCGCCGCAGGCACGTCCGCCTTGCGCAGCACCTGCCCGGCCGTTACCGGACGGCGGCCTGACCCAATCCAGCGAGCCAGCATGACGGCCCGGCCCACCACAACGCTTTCACGCACAAGCCGCGCCGCGTCGCGAAGCTCATCCCCGGAAACCGTCATATCCACATCGGGACCCTACTGCCACCCGGCGGCCGTGGTTACGAATCCTCGCCCCGACTTATCAACGTGTTCAGCAGGCCGACGATCTGCTGCTGCCCTGCGGCGGCTGCGTCAAGCTTGCCGCGCATCTCAGTGAACCCGCTGCGCATCTCGGCAAGCCCATCATCGACCCGCGACCGCAGGTCCGTCAGATCCTCGCGCATCGCGTTGAGCACACGCGTGTTCTGTTCCCGGAATCCCCGGATCTCCGCGCTCATCTCGGTCACGTCGCGATCCGCACCACCAGCCAGGACTCGGGCGGCCGCCGCGTCCTGCTCGCTGCGGCGCACCCGCTCGTCCAGTTCGCTTACCCGTGCCTCCAGCGCCGCAACGCGGGCTTCCAGGTCGGGTGGCTGAGCCATGACGGCAGCATACCGATCCCAGGCGCGTGGGAGCAGGCCGGAACACGGGACACCCCAGACATAGTGCCCTTCCCGCAGAGATGGCGAGCCGACTCGCGGATATCCCGGCGCACGCGCGACGCCGTCCGTGCCCGTCCGTGCCAACCGTCGCCAGAACGCCTGCACGCACGGACATATGGCGGACAGGGCCGGTTAATCACAGGCTGGCAAAGGGAGTATCCCCAGGTCAGCGGCCATTCCGGTGGGCAGGGTATAACGGTCTGTAGAACCGTCGGCTCAGCCTTCGTTGGTTCGAATCCATCACCTGCCACACGAAACCCCAGGTCAGCCCCGGTGCCAGCCCGGGGCTTATGCAGGTTTGGGAGCGGTCCGCAACACCGCTGGCTATGCCTCCGCGCTGGGTGTGGCCCGGATCGCAGCAGGTCAGCGACCCGGCCAGCGCCGTGCCTCACGACCGGTGGCTGGTTTCCGGCGAATGCTCGGAGAAGTTCACCAGGCCTGAGCGGGGCTACTTGCAGAGGAGGCGCCGCGGGACGCTAGTCACGATCATCACTGAGGGTCACCGGAGATCGACCCTCCCGCTAGGCGAATGGCACCGAACGCTTAATACGTGGTGGTGACACGCCGAAGGTCGGAGTCGTCGGCAGGGCACAGATCTGCCATTCCTGTGTGCGACCCGCGCAGTGACACCACGACTTCGGTTTACGGCCGCGCGACGGTGTCGGGGCCGGCTGGGGACTGGTCAGCGTTGCTGGTGAGGGTCGGGCGTGTCCTGCGTGGCTGCGGCGAGTGCGTGCAGGCCGTCTTGGGCAGCGGCGGTGAAGACTTCGAGGTCGGGGCAGGCGTCGTGGTCAGCGACGGCCAGGATGTTGAATTGCCCGGCATAGGAGAGCGCGCCGATGCCGAGGGTCGTCTTGGCCATGAGAGGGAGCACCGGGAACACTTCGAGCAGCCGCGCCCCGGCGAGGTAGCGGGGCTGTGGCGGGCCGGGTACGTTGGCGCTGGCCAGGTTGATCCGCGTCAGTTTCATGGTCTTCAGGACGGCTTGGCGGGGCATCCGCCCGCGGAACACTGTGCCGAGGGAGGGGCGGCTTGCTGCCTTCTGCCGGGTGGTTTGTGTGGCGATCTGGCGGAGCCTTGCCCCAGGGTCGGATACCCCGACGGGGAGGGCGACGGTCATCAGTGCGACCAGGTTCCCGCGGGCCTGAGCGCGTGCCTGCGGGGGGCGTAGCGTGACAGACACGTAGATCGGCACGGTGAGGTGATCGATCGGTTCTCCCCGCTGACGCAGCAGGCCGCGCACGCCGTCGGCAGTGACCGCCAGCAGCACGTCGTTGACTGTCGCATCGTGGCTGCGGGCAATCTGCCGGACCTGATCCAAGCTGGCACGGATCAGGGCAACTCTGCGCCCGGGGCCCACGACACGGTCAAGGCTGGTCTGCGGCCAAGGTTTTCGGGCAAGAAGCTCCCGCGTGGCTGGCCACGCGGCCCGCACGCGCCGCGCAGTGGCCACCGGCCGGGTCAGTGCCGAGAACGTGTGGCCCACTTCGCTGGCCAGGTGCTGGAGATTGTCGGCGAGCAGATCACGTGCTGCCGGCGGCGGTGCCGGCGTCCATGCCGGTGGTGGTGCTGCGGGCACGCCAGGGGCGGTGTCCAGCAATGCCCCGAGGGTGACTACCGCGGCGCCGGCGTCGGCGATGGCGTGGTGCATCCGGACGAACATGCCGACCTGATTGCCGGCCAGTCCCGGGAAGAAGCACATCTCCCACAGCGGGCGGGAACGGTCCAGGTGGCGGCCGCGCAGTTGCTCAACCGCGTGCAACAGCGCGGCCTCGTCGCCGGGAGCGGGCAGCGGCACCACCCGCACGTGGTCACGCAGGTCGAAGGCGGGGGCATCGGCCCACAGCGGGCCGCCCAGCCCCCACCGCGGCACGTACAGCAGTTGCCGGAACCGGGGCGCCAGGTGCAGCCGGGACGCGATCACCTCCCGCACAGCCTCGATCCGGAAACGGCCGCCTGCCTCCAGCAGGTGGCTACCATCAAGGATGGCCAGCGCGCCGATATCTTGTGGCCAGATCTCATCGGGCCACAGCATGCGCTGGTCTTCAGCGGCCAGCCTGTCCATCGCCATCACCCCGCTGTGTCCCGCTCCGCATCGGTCAAGGTGACCGGGCCGTGCCCGGGCACATCGTCGCGTTCGCGCAGCACGTAGAGGTCGTGCGCTTCGATCTCGGCCGCCCGGGCCACCAACTGCGCCACGTCGGCGGACACGCGGATGATGCGGCCGGAGAGGGCGTCGGCCGCTCCTGAGGCGAGATAGACGACCAGGGTTGCCGCGAAGTCCGCGGGGACATCCTGCTGGCTGGCGAAGGCGCCGGCGAACCACTGCTCGACGCTGGGTTCGCCGCAGGACAAGGCTGCCTCGCTCATCGCCGTGCGGACCAGGCCGGGATTGATGGTGAAGACAGCCACCCCGTGCCCGCGAGTTTCGGCGGCGAGGTTCTCGCTCAGCCGATACAACGCGGTTTTGCTCACGGCATAGGCCGACAGCATGGGGGTCGCCGCGAGACCGGCGCTGCTGGAAACATTGACGATCCGCCCGCGGCCGCGGGCGAGCATGCCCGGCAAGACCGCCCGCGCGCAATACAGCGGCCCGCGCAGGTTGACCTCGAGCGCCTGCCACCACTCGTCCGGATCAGTGGCCGCCAGCGGGCCTACGGGCCCGAACTGGCCCGCGTTGCTGACCAGGAGATCCACCGGGCCGAGCGTGTCCTGGACCGCGGCGACCATGCCCTCCACCTCATGACGCTCGGTGACGTCGCACCGGAAAGCGAGCGCATGCCCCCGGCGGCCGGCGATCTCACCAGCGACCGCGGTGACATCGTCCTTGGAGCGCGCACAGGCAGCCACCGTGGCACCTGCGTCGCCCAGGGCCAGCGCGATGGCGCGGCCGACGCCCCGGCCCGCCCCGGTGACCAGCGCGACCTGTCCGTTCAGGCGAGCCAGCGGCAGGTGGCCCCGCACTGCCATGGCACCCTCCCATTTCCGGTCCCACCAATCACGCCACGACGACCGCGACGCGCCATAGGCCGAGGCGCTCAGTTCCTGGCCGTCCCAGTTCTCCCAGACGGGTCTCGGGCGGCCACGGATCCGGTGGCTGCCTCGTGTGTGATCTGCGATGCCGGGTGGCTGCGAGCCGCGCCGGCGGCTTGTTCGATGTTCCGCTTGAGCACTGCCAGCGTGCGTGCCTGCATGATCCAGACCGCGACCGGCGCCCTGGAGTTCTGCGCCGGCCCGGGGCGTTCGCTGGTGCCCGGCGAGGTCATACCTGCGCGCCGACCCGGGTACGCAGGCCGTGAAACTGGCGGGTTTGCATGATGAAGTGCGCCGGGTCGCCCACCACCAGGCCGAACGGCCGGATAAGCAGCTCTGGCCGGGTCTTGCCGCGCATCCGGGCCACCAGGCGGGTCTGGCCGCCGGGGACCGGCCGCAGGTTGAAGCTCCACACCCCGTCCGCATAGGCCCGGGGCAGCGGGCCAGACGGATCGACGGACCGGCCGGAGGGCAGCTCGACGGTCGTACGCAGCACCAGGGTCCGGTCCGGCTCCACCAGTTCCACAGTGAACCAGCTGCGGCCATCGGCCGCCTCGATCATGCGCTGCCCGACTTGCACGTCCTGCCATTCCGGCACGATGTGGTCCGCGCTGGGCTTCCCTGCGTTATCCAGCCTGTCCCAGCTGTACCAGCCTGCCCGGCCATAGCCCATCTGCGCCAGCCAGGGCCAGACCTTCTCCGGCGGCGCCGGGAGGGTGGCGGCCATAGTCCATACCGAGCTGTCGGCATCTGGGATGAGCTCGTCCAAGGGGTAGGCCCGGGACACTTCGTCTGCAGTGGCACCCCAGGTCAGCATCCGCGGCCGGACCCACCGGGCATACAGCGCCAGCGCAGCACACACCGCCGCCACCGGCGCCGCGACAGCCAAAGCCAGCCGGACGGCCCGCTTTGCCGGTCCCTCGCTGTCAGTCATAGGTGGCCTCCAAGGTGAGATGGATCCCCGCCGCTGGCCCACTGGCCGCGACCGGACTTGGAGCCAGACGGGCGCGGATCGCCGAAACCTCTGCCTCTACCAACACTGCTCAGCCCGTCCGCAACCGCATGAGCCGAAAGTCCCCCGCTGATCGCCGCAAGTCTGTTACCCCCGCGTACGCGCGTCGATGCCATCCGCCAGCCATCCAGATCGCGGCTTTGGGCAGCGCGGGTGCACGTGCGGCCGCTGGCGGTGTGGGGCTTGCGGGTAAACCGGTTCTGGGCGGCTGGTCAACGCGGGTGTAGTGGTACCAGCCGGGTTCGGGCGATGGGTCCTGGTGCCAGCCCGGGCCGAGGAGTTCGGTGATTTGGGGTGGGCCGGTGCCGTCGGGCCCGATGCGGTGGCGGCGGCGCGGCGCGGCGTGAACGAGCAGCACGCAGTGGAGTGTGGCCAGCGTGTTGACGGTGTGTGCCCAGCCTGGGAGACGCTGGCCGGATATTCCGTGCAGACAGCCGTTATCCAGGAGGAGCGTGGCTGTGCCCGCGAGGCGGCCGCTGGGGTCCACCGCGGCGAGGTCCGTCACGTCGGCGACCCGCCAGTTCACGATGCCCCGAGCGGTAGGAACTGCCGCGAGGTCGCGTCAGTATGCCTTTTCGGTGCCGGGGAATCTTCAGGGCTTTGAGGACCCGGCGGATCGTGGATGCTGACCCGATGGCCGAACTTGAGCAACTCACCCTGCATCCGCTGGTATCCCCAGCCGTGGTTCTCGGTGGCGAGCCGCTCGATCAGGGCGGTGATCTCGGCGCTGACCGGCGGCCGTCCTGTCCGGTGTGGGTAGGTCCACTTCCGGGCGACCAGGCGGCCGTGCCACCGAAGGACGGTGCCGGGGGTGACGAGCCGGTGCATCCGCAGCGTTCCCGGCTGGACCCGGATCAGCGCGGCGAGGACTGCGCGGTCAGCCCAGTCCAGCCGGGGCGGGGGATTGGCGCGGCGCAGCACGGCGACCTCATGACGCAATACGAGCAGTTCGGCATGCTTCGAGGCCGAACTGGTGGCTGATGGCGCAGACCGACCGCGTGCGAGGGCGTTCGCAGATGATGGCAATCCGGGCTGCAGGATTCGGCACTGTCAGCCCTGCTTATCAGCCGTTCCGCAATCTTCGCCGACGTGGCGCTTCACGCTTCCCCCGCTGGGGAGGCGGCCAGCCTGGTCTTGGCCCGCTTCAGGAACGGCGGCTCGTGGCTGGGACCGGAGCCGGCGACGATTCGTTCGAACCCCGGCATGAGCCAGGTGCGAGCCGATGCTGAGCGTCTCATCGGCCACTCGCTCGCCGCAGGGCCCAACCCTGGGTCTGTGCCGGGTGCCTGGGGCGCGGGTGAGGTCAGCGTTGAGTTGCTTTCCTCTGGCGCGGAACGGCTGATAGCGATGGGCCCGGGTGCTGGGGCCGGCCCGGCCATCCCCATGAGCGCTGGCTGGATTTCGGCACATGCGGGGCGGCCTGTGACGGTGCCAGCCCAATACGGTGGGGAAGATGGCGGGTGGTCGTGGAGCCGTCCGGTACCAGGCCCGGCACCTCCTGTTTGTTTACGGTGCCGACGACTTTTCTGTGGCCATAACCGGCCGGGCCGGACACCGGCTCCCCGGCATCCTCGTCGTTGGCACGGGCCTGGATGGCATCGACCACATGATCGGGAGGCTCGCCCTCACTGATCTGGCGGTCGGCGGCGTGGTGATTGCGCTGCTGGCAGGGCTGGGTGCCGCGGTGATCCGCGCCAGTCTCCGGCCACTGTCCGAGATCGGGGAGTCGGCGCGAGCGGTGGCCGCAGGCGAATTGTCCCGCTGGGTCCCTGACCGTGGTCCAGGCAGTGTGATCAACGGTTTCGCCGAGTACTACCGGCAGCGCGGCCCGCTGGGAGCCGGCGAGCTTGACCGCATGATGAGGCGGGTAGAGGACGAGGCAGCCTGGCTAGGCGCAATGGTCAGTGCGCTGGGCATGGCCGCAGCGGCACTCCATGATCGTCATTCCGCTGGCACACCGTCCCGGTACGGCGCGGACAACCGTTCTGAACGAAGTCGGCGCCTTCAAGGGTGAATTGCCCGCGCTGATCTCATGGGACAGCCTGGCGGAGTTCACCCCGGCAGCGGCCCATCTGCTGCGTCTGGCAGGGTGGGTCCATGACCGTAGATGCCAAGAGGCTCGGGTAGGCGATTTTGGTGCCCGGCGGCGAGAGGGATCTGACGGTGGCGGTGACTGGCCCGACCGGGACTCTCGGGTTCAGCCTGATCCCCCTGCTCGAGGCCGACGACCGGGTGACGCAGGTGGTGGGCATCGCCCGGCGCGCGTTCGACCCGGCTGCATACGGCTGGTCGAAGATGGAGTACCGCCGGGGGGATGTCCGCGACCCTAAGGCCCTGCTTGACGCGTTCGGCAACGCCGATGTGATGGTGCACCTGGCGTTCTTTCTCACCGGTGCCGCGTCGCGTGAGGCGATCCGGTCGATCAATGTCGGCGGCACGCTGAACGCCTTCCGTGCCGCAGCTGCTGTCGCCGCCCGCCGCTTCGTCTATCCCTCTTCGGTGGCTGCTTACGGGTTCCACCCCGACAACCCGGTTGGGATGACCGAGGAGTGGCCCGTGCGGCCCGCCGCACAGCTGTTCTACGCCCAGCAGAAGGCCGAGCTCGAGCACCTGTTGCGGGCTGAGGCCGCCCGGTCTGCCCGCCCGGCCCTCTACCTTCTGCGGCCAGCGACCGTGCTGGGCCCCCACATGGTCGGCGCGAAGGCCCGGCTACCCGGGCACCTGGCGCCGCTGGCCCGCCGTGTGGCCAGGCGGGTGGGCCGGTTCCGGGTGCCGGTACCCGTGCCAGTGCCGGTGGTGCCCCTCCCCCTGCAGTTCGTGCACGAGGAGGACGTGGGACAGGCACTTCTGCAGTGCGTTGCCGCCGCCGGGCCGCCTGGCGCCTACAACATCGCGGCCGACNNGCTGGATCCCCCGCTTCACCGCGATCGAGGCGTTGCGGGACACTCTGCGGCAGGGACTGGAGCTGGACCCCACCAGCCCGCGAACCGGGCTGCCCCTGCGCGGGAACCGCTCACCTCTCCACATGCTTCCCAGCTGCTTGGTCCCGGACATTCTCACGGATGCAGCCGACGTCACAGCCTGTAGGCGGCCTGTAGGCGGCACGTCTGAAGGGTGGCATACCCGCCGGTCAGTGCCACCCGGACATGGCTGGACTGCGTGACCGCGATTCGGTTGAGGAGTGGTTGAGCCCGTTGTCCGTCCGGCTGCAGGATGGCGTTGTCGCAGGTAGATGCCTGTTGGTAGTTGCGCCTGGGGAGCGCCGGGATAAACCGGCTTGGAGATGTCGTCCCTGACGAGGGGCCGGCAGGTCACCGGGTGCCGCGCAGGCGCGCAGTCCGGGATGTCCCAGGTCCGGATCGTCGCCTTCCCGTAGGTGGCACTGACTGCCATGGTCTGGCCGGCCACGGTGGCGACCCCCACCGCGCACACCCGCTCGTGCCCACCGCCGAGCGGCGCGCTGACCGGCTCCCCGTTGCGCACGTCCCAGCGGCTGGCCTGATGGCAATGTACGGTCACCGCCTCCATCTGGCCGGCCACGCCGGAGAGCGCGATGCTCCCGGCCGGACCGGGGAGGCGAATCGGCGCCGCCTGCGGCCGGAGTCTGCGGCCGGACTTCCCGGGCACCCAGAACCGCGCGAACACAGGCCGCTTCCCGCCGGCCACGGCCTCCGTGCCCACCGAGGCAAGCCAGCCACCGGTGGACCCTGATCCGAACGCCAGCGCCGTGATCTGGCCGTCGTGCGCCTGCGCCGGGCCGCCGAAGCGGCACAGCGAAGGTATCTCGCGGAACAGGATCCGGCCGGACTCATCTCCTGCAGCGACCACCGCCTGGCCGCCTACCGTGCCCATGGCCAGCGCGTTCACCAGCGGCAATCCGATATCGACAGTCCGCCGTGTGCATGGCTGCCCGGTGGCGGTGTCGAAAATCTGGATGCCGTGGTCCCCGTCCGCGATCGCGGCCAGCAACGTTCCGTCGATCTCCGCCAGCGTGATGGCGGTGATCCAGTTGTCTGCTGTCTCGATGTCCGGCCCGCAGGGCGCGCCGGTGGCAGCGTCCCAGACTCGCACCCTGCCCCCGGCGCCATCAGACTCGACGACCGCCGCGAAGACCATCGTGCCGCCCCACCCAGCGGCCGCCATCGCTTCGTCCCGCAGGACGTCCTCGGCAAGGAATGGCGGGTGGGCGGGAGTCTGCGCCGTCAGGTCCCAGGCGCGGAACTCCTGCCCGATCCGGCATACAGCCTGCGGAGTACCGTCGGCGAAGGCCGCCGCCAGGGCGAATCCGCCATTCTCGGCGCCGATCAGCGGACCCCGATCACCTGGCGGGTGGTCAGGTTCCACACCCGCACCGCGCCGTCCAGGCCGCCGGAGACGGCGATTGCCTCGCCGCTGTCCAGTTCGCCTGCGGCCAGTGCCGTGACCCGGCCCAGCCGGGCGGCGCCGTCCGGCCGGTCTGGCAGCCGCGGCCCGTCCGCCTCCCGGCCGGCCCGCCGGTCCCAGATCCGGATCCCGCCCTCGGCACCCCCCGTGCCCGCC